>NZ_JBEYHH010000015.1:0-200087 GCF_040635175.1 Streptomyces sp. NPDC006997 | reverse complement strand
CCTGAACGCCTTCCAGATCGCCTTCGAAGGCCGGCTCACCCCGGCCGCCAACTGACCACTACAGAAACTGGATCAGCCGTCTACTGGACACTCCCTGGCCCGGAAATGCCCCGGAACAGCTGTTCAGAGATGGGAGACGGGTGGGATAAATCAGGAGTTAAGTCAACATTCGCTCCACGACTCAAGGTGAGTGTGACAACGGCGCCTGACGAGGTAAGTCGCCTGGTCAGGCGCCCTTTCCTGGGTCTCTGGAAGAAGCCCAGCTTCTTCGGCGAGTACGACACCAGGAGGTTCTTCGTCTGCTGGCGGTACGCCCTACACGACGGTCTGACCAGGCAAAACGGGAGTGGGGCTGGCGGCCTGAGGAGTACTGGCCCGCGTATGGTCCGGATCTTGAAACGGAGTCGGCGGGGCAGCCTGGGGAGGTGATGCCATGGCGGCTGCTTGGTCCCGCTATCCGCCAGTCGGTTGGCCGTTTGCGGGTCGGAGCGAGCGTGTCCGAGGCAGTTTGGGAACCTGGGCATGGCTACGGTGTGGACAGGGCCGCCCGCCTCGCACGCAAGTCGGCCTTCCGATCCGGTACGTCCGAGATGCGGTCGCACCGCCTGAGCCGGGCGGCTAGGTTCTCGTCGGGATCACCTAGCACGGACGAAGGCGCCGATACACGGGGGAAGCACGTTCGTGGCGAAGCAAGAGTCGAGACGGTCGCGCTCGGCACAGCCGGCAACAGGCAGATCGCCAGCCGAACACGAGCGACATCGCCCGTCGGCGAGCGCGCCTCCGAGATCGAGGAGGCGATCGTCCAGGTATCTTCCAGCGCCCTGCACGGCCTTCGCGCCCTGGCCCTGAGTGAAAGCGTCGGCATCGAACTGGCCGACGGGAGCGGGCGCTGATGCACGTTTCCAGCGGCTCGTGGAGGACGTCGAGGTCGCGTCGGCAGGTGAACGCGGTGTCTCCGGGGGCGCGGCAGAGTTCTGTGGTCGCCTCCAGGCGG
Source organism: Streptomyces sp. NPDC006997 (assembly GCF_040635175.1). Lineage (NCBI taxonomy): Bacteria > Bacillati > Actinomycetota > Actinomycetes > Kitasatosporales > Streptomycetaceae > Streptomyces > Streptomyces sp. NPDC006997. The sequence continues at coordinate 199,093 of NZ_JBEYHH010000015.1, read as the reverse complement.
AAGTCCCGGGCCTCGTCCGCCCGAGGCCCGCCCGGGCGTACCGTCGGCGTGACGGGAACGCGGGCACGGCCGTCGGCGGAAGCGGACTCATAGGGCAACCGGAACCCGGCGCCGACCAGCTCCCGGCTGTCCGGGCGAACCGGAGCTCGTCGGGATCGTCCCACAGCCATTCCTGGCTGCCGAAAGTCTCCACGAGGAACCGCTGCCATTCATCTACGTCCGCGAACTCCGCGATGCGCACACACTGGCCCGGGAAGTCGAAGCGCGGGGTGCTGCGCAGTGGATCGTCCGTCACTGTCGCGGTCCAGTCGCCGGCGAGGGTGATCTTCGTGCCGAGCCGCATCATTTGATCTCCTCCGCCGGAGCCATGTCGCCGTGGCTGACCCTTGTCAGTCACCAGTCCCCGTAGTCCTCCACGTAGGTGGCGATGAGTGAGAGCAGGGCGTCGGCCCGGTGCCGGTCCTCGTGCTGGGTGCGCAGGGCCTCGTCAGCGGTCCGGAGCCGGGCCAGGGCGGCCGGGTCGCCATCCACCACGTCGTCGACCAACGGCGTGGTGATCAGGTCCAGGCATTCGGTGAGCAGGCGGCGGGTGGCGGGGGAGGGCGGGTTGGTGTCGGGGGCGGCGAAGCCGGTGGTCAGGTAGCGGGCGGGGTCGGTGAGGCTCCAGCCGACGACGGTGCCGTGCTGGACGAGGAGCGCCACGTCGGGGGCGATGCCGATGCGGGCCTCCAGCGGCTTGTCCAAGACGTCGAGGTCGCGCAGGCAGGTGAGCGCGGTGTCTCCGGGGGCGCGGCACAGCACCGTGCACATCTCATGCCGGAAGTCCTTGGCTTCGTCCGCGCGGAGCCCGCTCGGGTGTACTTCGGGTGTGACGGGAAGGCGGGCCGAGTCCTCGGCTGAGGCGGACTCTTCCGGAATTCGAAATTCAGCCCCGACCAGCCGTCGGCCGCTCGGGGTGAAGCGGAAAACGTCAGGGAGATCCCACAGGTAGTCCTGGCTGCCGAACGTGTCCGTGAGGAACTGCTCCCGTTCCACTCTGTCCGCATAGGGGGAAACGATCAGGAAGGTACCGAGGAGACGGGGCACGACGTCGAGCGGTTCGCCCGTCACCGTCGCGGACCAGCCGCCGTCGAACTTCAGTTTCGTCGTCATCACTGCCTCATCTGATCTGTACCGCCGGAGGCTGGAAGCGGCCGTCCTTGGCGGGAATCCTGCCGTTCACGATGTCCTCGTGCGTCACCGGGGCGCCGGGGTCCGTAGGTTTCCCGCCGAGCGCCGTGGCCCCGGACTCGCCCTTGATGCCCGACGGTCCGTATGCCGTGATGGCCTGGCCTTGGGTTTGGCCGGGGCCGTCGATCACCACGATGTCGTCACCCTGTCTGAAGGTGAACGTCCCGGCCGTGCCGGTCGAGTGGTACACGGCGTCCGGGTTCTTGAGGATTTCGACGACCCGTTCGTCGCTGAAGGCGTGCCGGGTGTCCCCGTGGTAGTCGTGGCGCTTCCTGAACCCGCCGCCCTGTGCCCTTTCGACGATGTCGTCCACGACCTTGTTGATCCGTTTCTGGGCCCGCTCCTCCTTCGTGTACTTGGGCATGAGGCCCAGCGGGTCGTACCCGCTGGACGGGTTGTCCACGTAGGCGACGGGGTTCGGGGCGGGGGCGAGGCCGAGGGGGTCGGGGGAGGTGTAGCGGCCGGTCTCGGGGTCGTAGTGGCGGAAGTAGTTGTAGTGGAGGCCGGTCTCGGGGTCGTAGTACTGGCCGGGGAAGCGGAGTGGGGTGTAGGCGCTGCTGTCGCGGGCCCAGGCGGTGGTGCCCCACAGGGTGGTGCGGGTGCGCCAGGCGATGTCGCCCGTCTCGTCGATGAGTTCGGTGGGGGTGCCGATGAGGTCGGTGGCGATGGCGAAGAACCGGCGGTCGATCTCCTTCTGCCGGTCGTCGGCGGTGAGGATGCGTTCGGTCTGGGCCAGGGGGGCGTCGGCACGGTGGTCCCAGGTGAGGGCGACCGTGTGCGGGTCGTGCGGCTGGTGGCTGGTCTGTTCGCACAGGGTGAGGCCGTCCCAGGTGAAGCGGACCTCCTCCACCACGCTCTCCCCATCCGCCGCCAGGCGCTGTTTCGCGGTGCGGCGGCCCAGGGGGTCGTAGCGGTACCGCCAGAGGGTTCCGTCGGGGGTGGTGACGGAGGTGAGGCGGTTGTCCGTGTCCCACTCGTAGCGCCAGGTGTCGGGTTTGCGGGAGAGGCGGGTCTCTTGGCGCATGGTGACCCGGCCGAGGGCGTCGTGCTCGAAGCGCACGGCTCCCGCGCGGGTGATCGCCGTGCCGGAGTAGGTCCGCGGTCCGGTGGCCTCGCTGCCGGGGTGGCGGGGTGGCCAGGACGCGGAGGTCTGGTTGCCTGCGTCGTCGTAGGCGTACCGCTCCGTCCAGCCCTGGGCGTGGACGGCGGTGACCCGGCCCGCCGAGTCGAGGTCGAAGGTGCGGGTGCCCGACAGCCGGTCCGTTACGGAGATCAGGTGGCCGTCGGCGCGGTAGGTGTAGGCGCGGTTGTTGACGGCACGTGCTCCGGTGGTGATGCGCTGCTCGGACAGTCGTCCGGTCTCGTCCCAGGCGGAGGTCATGGTGATCGTGTTGCCGAAGACGCGGGCGAGTTCGCGACCGGCGGCGTCGTGTGTGAAGTCGATCCGGTGACCGCCGGTGGTCAGGCGCTGGGGCTGTCCGTCGGCCCCGTAGGCGTAGGAGGTGACGTGACCGGTGGGTGTGGTGCGGCGCGTACGGCGGCCGAGGGCGTCGTAGGAGTAGGAGACGGGGCGGCCGTCCACCAGCTCGGTCTTGACCTTCCCGCGACGGTCGTACTGGTAGCGGAGTTCGCTGTCCGGTCCGGCTGCCTCCAGTAGGCGCCCGGCCCTGTCGTAGGCGTAGGTCGTCACGTTGCCGTCGACGTCCTTGCGGACCACCTGGCCGAGCTGGTCACGCTCGAACGAGATGGTTCCGCCGAGCGCGTTGACGCGGGCGGCGAGTCGGCCTGCGGCGTCCACCCGGTAGGTGAGGGTACGGCCGTCGAAGTCGGTCTCGGAGATGATGTTGCCCGCGGCGTCGTACTCGTAGGTCCAGGTCAGCTCTTGCGGGTTGATGACGCGGGTGAGGCGCAGCTCGGCGTCGTGCTCGAACTCGTAACGGGCGCCGTCGGGTCGGGTGCGGGCGACCGGCAGGTCGAAGTGGGTGTACTCGAAGCGGGAGACGCCGCCGGACGCGTCGGTGTGGGTGAGGCAGTTGCCCTCGCCGTCGTAGGTCCATGACTCGGTCGCCCCGTCGGGCCCGGTGCGCTGGGCGAGTTGCCCGTCGGCGTGCCACTGGAGGCGGGTGACGCCGCCCACCGGATCGGTGACGCGGACTAGCCTTCCGAGGCCGTTTCGCTCCGTGCGGGTGACGGCGCCGCCGGGATCGGTCACCTCGACGGGCAGTCCTGCCGCGTCGCACACCACGCGTGTCGTCGCCCCGAGGGCGTCGGTGACCGAGGTGAGTCGTCCAGCGGGGTCGTAGGTGTAGCGGGTGGTGGAGCCCGCCTGGTCGGTGACCGCCGTGCGGTTGCCGCGTTCGTCGTACTCGTGGACCATGCGGGTGCCGTCCGGCCCGATGACCTCCACCGGCAGACCGAACGGGCCGCGCACGGTGCGCAGTTCGCTCCTGTCGGGGCGGATGGCGCGGACGACCCGGCCGTCCTCGTCGTAGGAGAACGCGGTGGTGAGACCCAGCGGGTCGGTGCGGGTCAGGAGGTTGCCGCGCGCGTCGTAGGTGAACCGGGTGGTGTGGCCGAGCGGGTCGGTGACGGCCAGGAGACGGCAGCCGGGGCCGAACAGATGACGGGTCGCGTGCCCGTCCGCGGTGGTGAGGGTGGTGGTGCGGTGGCCGGTGTCGGGGGTGGGGTCGGTGTAGGTGAGGGTGATCTGGATGTGGCCCGCCTCGCCGCCTTCGGCGATGACGCGGTCCTGGTCGTCGTAGACGTAGTCGTAGCGGCTGTTGTTGGAGTCGGTCCAGGAGGTGACGCGGCGGCGGTCGTCGTAGGTGAAGTGAGTCGTGGCGCCGGAGGGTTTGGTGACGGTGGTGAGGTTGCCGTCCTCGTAGCCGTACGACATCAGGGGCAGGTCGGTGCCCGCCTCGCCCGCGTCGGCCAGGGCCAGGGCGGTGATCCGGCCGTCAGTGACGGACAGCTTCACCCGGTAGCCCGCCGAGTGGGCCAGGGTCAGCGGCAGACCATCCTCACCGCGGTCGACGGTGATCGTGTGGCCGTTGCGTTCGGTGATGCCCGACAGCCAGGCTGTACCGTCGCCTCCCGGCTCGCTGCCGGACGGGCCGGTGAAGTGGAAGACGAAGCCGCTGTCGGGGTCGGTGACCGTGTAGTCGCCGTCGGTGTCTCGGGCCAGCAGGGTGCGGGCCCTGCCCGATTCCGGCGTTGTGGACGCGCCGGGGACCGGGTGCGGATACGAGACCAGGAGCCCTTCGGCGGTGACGTGGATGACACCGATGGCGTCGATCTGGAGACGCTCGTCGACGGTGGAGGTCCAGGCGGGCCCGAGGAAGCGGCCGAACGTACAACCGGACTCGGTGCGGCGGGTGAAGACCAGCTGCAGGATGCCGGGGAGTTGGACGTCCGTCTGGGGCAGGTACATCCGGCCCGTGGCGAGGTCGACCGGGTCACCACCCTGCTTGCGGTCGCCGTCCGGGGTGTTGTGGGTGCCGTCGGGGGCGTCGTCGACCAGGCGGCGTAGGCGGGCCGCGTCGGCCGCCTCCTCCGCGATGCGGACGCCCTTGACCGCGGCGCCGCCTCCGCCCGTGGCCACCGTCAGTGCCACGTCGGGTAGCAGGCGGCCGAAGCCTTCCGAGGGGTCCTTCATGAAGTCGGTGACCATTTGTTTGCCGGTGCCGATGGGATCGTTGGCGGCGACGACCAGACCGGCGGCCAGGCTGTTCAGGGACGTGGCGTACTCGGCGGGGTGGGTGAGGTTGTAGGGGTCCATCGGGTTGACGCTGCGCACGAAGTTCAGCAGGCCCGCGGTGCCCTTGATGACGCCGCCGCCGACGTGGTCGCTCATGATCTGGGCCTCGCCCAGGCCGTCGCGGAGCTGGTCGGCGTACGACGGTTTCGCCGGGGCCTTGTCGCGGGCCGCGCGCACCGCCGACCGGGCCGTCTCCGCGGCGGTGTTCCGCTGTTTGCGGGCCTCGGCGAGGATGTCCTGCGCGTCCTGCATCAGCCTCTTGCCCGGATCGGAGAACGTCGCGGCCGGTTTCGGCGGCAGGGTGGCGGGGTCGCGTTTGTCGGCGGGTAGCGCGTTGTAGCGGTCGACGGCGCTGTTGTAGTCGTCGACCTTCTTGCGGTGGGCGTCGGCGGCGTCCTCGCTGGCTTTGACGCCTTCCTTCCACTTGCCGATCGCCAGCTGGGCCTGCCCCTGCGCCCAGGTGACGGTGTCCGCGAACGCCTCCAACGCACCCGCCGCCGCCTCGCAGGCATCCGCACCCGTGAACCACTTCGGGGGCTGCGTGCGTACGGCGGTGCGCAGGGCGTCGGCGGTCTCACCCTTCAGGCGGGAGGAGTCCATACCCTTCAGGCCCTCGCCCGCGCCGTCGAACGCCGTCTGGAAGGCGCGCAGACGGCTGGCGGTGGAACGGATCTTGGACGGGCTGCCGTAGATGAGCTTGGTCTTGTCCTCCGTCTGGTCGAGGTCCATCTCCTCGACCTCGGCGCCCATCCGGTTGGCGACCGAACGGGACTGCTCACGCACCCAGTCCGCGCCGGACTCCCAGCCGACGTCTTCGAGACGGTCGGCGGTCCAGTTCCCGGCGTCCTCGACGCGGTTGCCGACCCACTCCACCCCGTCCTCGACCGCGTCCTCCACCACATCGGGGGTGAGGTCGCTGACCAGATCACCGAAGCCCACGGTCAGTCACCTTCCTGCTGCCGGGCGCGTTCCTCCGGGGACGGGCCGAAGGTGTCGTCCAGGGCCTGGTTCCACTCGTCGTCACAGACACCGAGCGCGTTGTTGAGAAGGTCCGCCTGCCTGCCGCCCTGGCCCTCCGTCATGACCGTGCGGCCGGTGTCCTTCCACGTCTGCTCGATGTCCCGGCCCGCCTGCTCGAACGACTCCCGGCTGTAGTCGGGGCTGAGGTAGTCGGGCGTGAAGACGTCGCCCCAGTCCTGCTGGGCGATCTCCTCCTCCGAGGCGTGCGGGTTGCCGCCCATCACCGAGTTCACCCCGACCTTCAACGCGCCCGCCACGTACTGGTCGTGCTCCCACTGCATACCCGCCGCAAGCCCGAGGCGGTTGGAGAGCGCACTCGCGTCCGCGACCAACGCCCGAACCCCCCACTCCCAGCGCTCGCAGAAGTCCTCGAAGTCCACCGACAGGCCGTGGTGCCCGGCCTCCATCCCGGTCATGGACAGCTCCGAGAAGCCCTTGCCCATCACCGAACCCGTCGCGCCGCCCAGGTCCCCGAGCTGGTCGATGACCGCGCCCACACCCTGCGTGAACTTCGCCACCGCCTCCCGGCCGAGCTTCAGGTCCACCCCGTCCTCACCCACGACCCGTCACCTCCCCCGCGTCCACCGCCACCGCATCCGGCACGATCCCGGTCACCGGCGGGAAGAACATCGACCCGTCCTCCGTCGCGATGTCCACCGCCAGACCCGCCGGTTCACCCAGCGACGGCACGATCTCGTCCACGATCCGCGCCCCCCGCAACGCCGCGTACTCCATCGGCCGGTCACCGGGTCCGTGCCGCACCGCGAACCGGGCCAGCGCCGCCTCGTCCGTGAAGGCGCAGACCCAGCGCACCCCACCCTCGTGCGCCGACCACAACCCGCCCCCTACGACCGGCACCAGCAACACCGCCCGCCGCATCTCACCCACCAGAGCCCGAGGATCGCCCACCCCCGCCCTGCGCTCCGCGATCCGCTCGGCCAGAACCGTCCCCGCCCGCTCCACGGCCCCTCCCTCACCCTCGGTCACTGCTGGCACCGTAAGACAGACGCCCAGCGGCTCGTAGATGGTTCTCCTCGGATTCGCTGAAGCCCGTCGTGCCGCCACACGACCGCGAACAGACCGACCTGAAAGCTGCCCAGCAGACTCAGGCAGTGAGCACCGCCGTGAAGCTCGTCGCGCACGCACGGGGGACGGTATACCCCAAAAGCGTCTCCGAACTGGGCTCTTCCGAGACTCGCCCAGACCGACATTACGCCGATGACCCACCACGTGGAGTGTGTCGCCATCCTTGAACCGGCCGCAAAGGGCTCCTGACCTGCGGATTTGTGCGTGCACAATATGTGCGATGTGGGCGTTACGGGCGATATCTTGACGCTGAAATGACGCTCATTTGATGCTCGTTCTGATGGAATGTCAGGCGCCTTGTCGGCAGGTCAGACCCTGTCGAGACGGCGAGCATCGATGGGGCGCCGAGGGCAGGCGACGCTGAGCGCAGACCTACTGAGTCGTGCTGATCAGATGTCCCGGAAGAGACGAGCCAGCGCGGTGACCTGCCACGATGAGGAGGATTTTGTCGCTGACCTGCGCGAATCGTCTTTCAGTTGTTTCATGCTCGTGCCGGTTGATGAAGCCGGAAGTCCCAGAAAAGTCCCAGAGGACTCCCAAGGCTGACGTACGCCCTTTCGGTTCTGCTCGACGTGGGCAGCGCGCCGGGGCCGGGGCTGTGTGCTGGAGGTCGGCCATGTTCCTCCGCGGCCCGCCAGCAGCGTGTTCTCCGCTCGCGCGGGAAGCGCGCTGCTGGCCTACCTGGGTGTGCCGGTTCAGCTTCGCCGTGCCGCGTCCGCTTTCCGCACCATCTTCGCCGCATGGTCAGCCGAGTGGACTGACGACGGTGAGGTGCACGAGGTGCACTCGCTTAAGCGTCGTGCGGCAAGCGCGACGCGTCCGGTTCCCATCCCGCCGCAATTCGTACGCATGTTGCACGCCCATGTGAAACGGTTTGACGTGGCACCTGACGGGCGGCTCTTCCGGAATCAGGTCGGCAACTACGTGGATGCTGCCGCCTATGGCATCACGTGGGCGCGGGCCCGGGAGTACGCCCTGACTCGTTCTGAGCGCGCATCTCGCCTGGCCAAGCGACCTTACGATCTCCGGCACGCCGGGATCTCGTTCTGGCTGTACTCCGGAGTGGACCCGGCCGAGTGCGCCCGCCGCGCCGGCCAGAGCATCGAGGTCCTCTTTCGCCACTACGCCAAGTTCCTTGACGGCCTTCGAGAGCAGGCGAACCGCCTCATTGAGGAGTCCATGAACGAGTGGCAGCGCGTCAGCCAAGGTGAAGCACCTGAGGGCTGAACCGAGAATTTGGTCCGTGACTGGCCCGGAAGTACTGGCCAGGAGGGGTGTAGCGGTGGGAGGAACTGGGAGTTAGCGCGCATTTCGGTCTTGGTCGAGAGTGGGCCAGATGTCAGGCGCCTGACGGGTGAAAGCCCAGGTCAGGCGCCTGTTTTTATGCGTCTAGAAGAAGCCCAGCTTCTTCGGGGAGTACGACACCAGCAGATTCTTCGTCTGCTGGTAGTGCTCCAGCATCATCTTGTGCGTCTCGCGGCCGATGCCGGACTGCTTGTAGCCGCCGAACGCCGCGTGCGCCGGGTAGGCGTGGTAGCAGTTCGTCCAGACACGGCCCGCTTGGATGGCGCGTCCGGCGCGGTACGCCGTGTTGATGTCACGGGTCCAGACACCGGCCCCGAGCCCGTACGGCGTGTCGTTGGCGATCTTGATCGCGTCGGAGAAGTCACCGAAGGAGGTGACAGAGACGACCGGTCCGAAGATCTCCTCCTGGAAGACCCGCATACGGTTGTCGCCCTCGAAGATCGTCGGCTGGACGTAGTAGCCGCCCTTCAACTCGCCTTCGTGTTCGATCCGTTCCCCGCCGGTGAGAACCTTCGCGCCCTCCTGGCGGCCGATGTCCAGGTAGGAGAGGATCTTCGCCAGCTGCTCGCTGGACGCCTGCGCGCCGATCATGGTGTCGGTGTCCAGGGGATGGCCTGACGTGATCATCTCGGTGCGGGCGACGGCGGCGTCCAGGAAGTCGCCGTAGCGGCCGCGCTCGACCAGGGCCCGGGACGGGCAGGTGCACACCTCGCCCTGGTTCAGCGCGAACATGGTGAAGCCCTCAAGGGCCTTGTCACGCAGGTCGTCGTCGACCGCCCAGATGTCGTCGAAGAAGATGTTCGGTGACTTGCCGCCGAGTTCGAGGGTGACCGGCTTCAGGTTCTCGGCGGCGTACTGGAGGATCAGCCGCCCCGTCGACGTCTCACCGGTGAAGGCGACCTTCGCCACCCGCGGGCTGGATGCCAGCGGCTTGCCCGCCTCGGGACCGAAGCCGTTGACGATGTTCACCACGCCCGGCGGCAGCAGATCCTCGACCAGGCTCATCCAGTAGTGGATCGAGGCGGGGGTCTGCTCCGCCGGTTTGAGGACCACGGCGTTGCCCGCCGCGAGCGCGGGCGCCAGCTTCCATGCCGCCATGAGGATGGGGAAGTTCCACGGGATGATCTGCGCGACGACACCCAGTGGCTCGTGGAAGTGGTACGCCACCGTGTCGTCGTCGACCTGGCCAAGTGAGCCCTCCTGCGCCCGGATCGCGCCCGCGAAGTAGCGGAAGTGGTCGATGGCCAGCGGGATGTCCGCGGCCAGCGTCTCGCGCACGGGCTTGCCGTTCTCCCAGCTCTCGGCCACCGCCAGCCGCTCCAGGTTCGCCTCCATACGGTCGGCGATCTTCAGCAGGATGTCGGAGCGCTCGGTCGTGGACCTGCGGCCCCATGCCGGGGCGACCGCGTGCGCCGCGTCCAGCGCGCGCTCGACGTCCTCCGCCGTGCCGCGCGCCATCTCCGTGAACGGCTGTCCGTTCACCGGGCTCGGGTTCTCGAAGTACTGTCCGCGCGCGGGCGGCACGTACTCGCCGCCGATGTAGTGGTCGTAGCGCGACTGGTAGGAGACGATCGCGCCCTCGGTGCCGGGTGCCGCGTATCGGGTCATGGCGGTGTGCCTCCTTCAGCTGTGCTGCCCGCCGTTGGGCAACTCTCGGCGCGAGGCTAGGGACGGGGACGTTGCAACGACGTTGCGTGGCGACGGGCAGCGGAGGAGTCGGGGTGTGGGTGGCAGCGGGACAAGGGGCGTAGGCGTCTACCGCCCGCGTGGGGCCGTGGTGGGACGGTGGTGAACCGGGGCCGGACGGCTATGGTCCCGGCGCACGGTCACGGCAGTCGGTGCCGTCAGTTCCGACTCCAGCGCGGTGAGGCGGGCCCGCACCGCGGCGGTCGGCCGGGTGGCCGCCAGCGCCCGCCACACGTCGAGGTCGTCCTCGCCCCAGGGCGCGTGCGCCCAGTCCGCCAGCAGGTCGGGATCGCGGCGGGCGATCAGTGCCGTGCGCAACCCGTCGGCGACCTGCCGCCGGAGCCGCACCACCGCCGGGGCCTGCGAGGCGGGCAGCAGCGGCCCGGCGTACGCCGTCGCCGCGGCTGTCACCGCACCGGCCACCAGGCGCCGCTCGACGACCGCCACGTCCGACTCCACCGGCACCGTCAGCCGGTAGGGGCGCGAGGCCAGCAGTCCCGGGCCGAGCAGGCCCCGGAGCCGCGCGAGTTCGGCGCGCAGGGTCACCGGCGTCACCGACTCGTCCTCGTACAACGCGCACAGCAGCTCGTCACCGGTCAGGCCCTCCGGGTGGCGGGCCAGCAGCACCAGGATCTCGCTGTGCCGCCGGCTGAGCCGGATCCGGCGGCCCCCGGTGCGCAACTGCGCCTCGTCCCGGCCGAGCGCGGTCAGTTCCGCCGTGCCCTCGGCGGGCCGGTCCGGGGTGAGCAGCGACAGATGCGACTCGGCGGCCCGTGCGACCGCCTGGACGAAGCCCAGACTGTGCGGATGCGCCACCCCGTCACCCCCGGTGACGTCCACCGCACCGAGGACCCGCCCGGTGCGGGGGTCGTGCACCGGAGCCGCCGCGCACGTCCACGGCTGCACCCGCCGGGCGAAGTGCTCGGCCTGGAAGACCTGCACCGCCCGGTCCACGGCGACGGCGGTCCCCGGAGCGTTCGTCCCGACCGCCGACTCCGCCCAGCGGGCGCCCGGCACGAAGTTCATCCGCCCGGCGCGCCGCCGGGTCGCCGGATGCCCCTCGACCCACAGCAGCCTGCCGTGTGCGTCGCATACCGCGATCAGGTGTTCGCCGTCCAGGGCGAACGCGCTCATGAGTTCCCGGAACAGCGGCATGACCCGGGCCAGCGGGTGCTCGGCGCGGTAGGCGCCGAGATCACCGTCCGTCAACTCCACGCACGCGGTTCCGTCCGGTCCGACACCGGCGCGTGCCGAGCGCCGCCACGAGTCCGCGACCACGGGGCGGACCGGCCGCGGCACCGTACCCGCCTCGGTGAAGGTCGCGTGCGCGCGGCGCAGCGTCCGGGCACGTGCCACGGGGTCGGCCCCCGGCTCCAGGGCCACCCAGGAATCGGTCAACTCGGCCTCCCGGAGGGCGATACGGCTTGAGGGGACATCGTTACTCCGAGTACCTGCGCCGACAACCGTTTCGACGTCGGTTACTCGAACGAGACTCCTCCCGTGGGTCACCACCGGACCGGAGGGGGCGGTTGAGCCGCCGCTAAGATCATCTATCCCAAGGGGCCAGTGACCGTAAGCGGTCAGTGAGCGGTGGATGGGTTGTCCGGTCTGGTCGTTGTGCCAGATGGCGGTGGTGAGGGCGAGGATGCGTGCAGGATGCGGACCGTCACGCCTTCGGGAGTGCGGCCGTAGTAGTTCTTGTCGGCGAGCAGGCTCTGGCCCGGCCGGGAGCGCAGCAGCTTCGGTTCGGTGGCGAAGGTGTCGAGCAGGACCTCGCGCTCGACGGCTTTGGCTTCGGTCAGGGCGAGGGCGACCGGCAGGCCGTGCGGAGTGCAGATCAGGTGCAGACGCAGGCCCCGGAAGAACCGGCTGTGGCTGGCGCAGTAGCCGTACTCGGCCCATCCAGCCAGGTCGGAGCGTTTGGCCGTTTCCTTTTGAGCGGCCGCCACCGGGGTGGAGTCGACGATCCATACGGTGTCGCTCCCCAGCGTGGTGTCGCTGGCCAGGTGGACGATCCGGCGAATCAGCGAGGCCGCCGCTCCCAGGCGCCTGTTGTAGCCGGGCTGCTGGGGCAGGCAGGGGAACAGGTGGCGCAGGTGAGCATGGGCGTGGCGGAGCCAACGGGCCTTGCCGGTGAAGCCAGGCAGGGCCTGCATCACCGCCAGGGTGACCAGTTCCGCGTCGCTGGGTTTGGGCGCTGTGCCCACCGCCGGTCGCCGCGGGCCCAGGTGCGGAGCCGCTTTCAGCAGGTCGTCGGTTTCCACGTAGAGTGCGGTCGCGAGGGTGTCCAGGTTGTTCGTCACACAACGACCTTGGAGACCCTCGTTCACGTCTCTACGAGCACCCCTTGGAATAGATCATCTAGGCGGCGCCGACGAGCCGTATGTAACGCGTCCAGTCCCAGTGCGGGCCGGGATCGGTGTGGTCCGTGCCCGGAACCTCGTGGTGGCCGATGATGTGCGCCCGGTCCCTGGGGATGCCGTAGCGGGCGCAGATGCCCGCGGTCACTCGCGCCGACGCCTCGTACAGGGCGTCGGTGAGGTAGTGCGGCTCGTCCACCCAGCCCTCGTGCTCGATGCCGATGCTGCGGGTGTTGTAGCCCCAGTTCCCCGCATGCCAGGCGGTGTCCGACTCGCGTACGCACTGCGCCACGTACCCGTCGCCGGACCGCACCACGTAGTGAGCGGACACGTTCTTCCTCGGGTTCTGGAAGATCCCCAGGGTGCTGGAGTACGTCGCCTGGGTGACGTGGATGATCACCAGGGCGGGGCGGCGGCGTGCGGTACCGCGCTTCGCGGGCGTGTAGTTGGACCGGTGCGCGGGCTGCCACTCGGCGAGTGGATAGTCCGGCGCCTGCGCCACCGCACCGGCCTGTGGACCCGGCAGCAGCGCGTACGGCACGGCGGCGAGGGCGGCGCCCTTCAACAGCCGTCGCCTGCTCGTCGCAGCCGTCCCCGCTTCTTCCTCCCTCGGCAGCTCAGGGGTCGCTTCCTGCCCCGGTCCCTGTGCCGTCTCCCCGTTCACCGACATCGGTTTCCCCCTCGCTCACCAGCCCTTGCGTGAATCACGGTACGCGGGCCGCCGGTTGGTGGGCGGCACGACGCGCATTGCGTGGACGGTCGAGGAGTTGTGGACAAATGACCCACCCGTGTGGGTGACAAGGGGTGCTGATCAGGTGGTGGAGGGCAGCACCGATCAGGCGTTTGATGCACACCTCCCCGCGCCTCGGCCCGGGCTTCACCCCCGCGCCGCGACCGCCGCCGGGTCGTCGAGCACGGCCCGGACGACCGAATGCGCGGCACCCAGCAGCGGGCCCTCGGGGCCCAGCCGGGACACGGACACCGGGCAGGCGGGGCCCGCCGTGCGCCGGGCCAGTTCGGCGCGGAGCGACGGCAGCAGCCAGGGTGCGAGCCCGGCCAGCGCGCCGCCGAGCACCACTCCCTCGGGGTCCAGCAGGTTGACCGCCCCGGTCAGTGCGATGCCCAGCGCCTCTCCCGCGTCCCGCAGCGCCCTCCGTACGTCCGGGTCGCCCTCCGCGGCGCGCCCCGCGAGCAGTCCGACGCGGTCGCCGCCCGGGACCAGCCCCGCAGCGCGCAGCACCGCCTCCTCACCGGCGTACTGCTCCAGACAGCCCCGGCCGCCGCAGCCGCACTCCGGACCGTCCGGCCACACCGGCACATGTCCCAGTTCCCCGGCGAACCCACGCGTTCCGCGCAGCAGCCGCCCGTCCACGACGACCGCCCCACCGATGCCGATCTCGGCGGACACGTGCAGGAAGTCCCGCTGCGTGCCGTCCCCGAGCCACAGCTCCGCGAGCCCGCCGAAGTTGGCCTCGTTGTCCACCAGCAGCGGATACTCCTCCGGCAGCAGGGCGCTGAGGTCGACGTCCTGCCAGCCGAGGTTCGGGGCGCGTACGACCGTACGGGCGTCCCCCGCCACCAGACCGGGCACGGCCACCGCGAGGCCCGCGGGCGTGAGGCCCTCCCGTTCCGCGTCGGCGACGACCTGGCGGATCAGTTGGGTGAGGTCCTCGACGACCGGTCCGGGGGAGCGTCCCCGGTTGGTGCCGTGCCGTTCGGCCCGTGCCCGCACCTCCCCGCGCAGGTCGACCGCGCAGACCGCGAGGTGGTCGACGCCGACCTCCGCGCCGAGCCCGGCCGGGCCGCGTCCGCTGACGGCGAGGGCGGAACCGGGACGTCCGACCCGGCCCGGGCGTTCCGGGCCGAGTTCCTCCAGCAGACCCGAGCGGATCAGCTCGTCGACCAGCGTCGAGACCGCCGCCCGGGTCAGCCCGATCCGGGAGGCGACCGCCGCCCGTGACAGCGGCCCCTCGGCGCTGACCGTGTGCATGACCCGGGCGAGGTTGCGGCGGCGCATACCTTGCTGGGTGTCGGGCAGCGCCCGTCCGGGACCGGCCGGGTGGGCCTCGTGCAGCGGTGCGGTCATGCCTCCGTCAATCCTTGGTCGGACCCGTCACGGCTGCGGGCCGTCACGGGCCGTGCGGTTGTCACCGGTCGCGCGTCCGGCGCGGGTCGTGCCTCCCTCACCGGTCGCGCGTTCGTCACGGGCTGGTGGAACGGGCACCTCTCGTCGCCTGGATGCTGATTGCCGATCGCGGCGTTCAGTGGCCCGCCGTTCCCCGCTCCAGCAGCGGCGCCGCGTCGGAGAGTACCGCGCTGATCCTGGCCAGCGTCTCGTCGTCCCGTTCTACGGCCTCCAGGACCGGGCCCCGCGCGGTGTCCCAGCGCCGGGCGACGGCCGCCGGGTCCTCGCCGGTGAGCAGCCCGGCGGCCTGCGCGGCGGCGCCCAGCGCCACGAGTTCCCTCGCCTCGGGCACCTGGACGGGCCGCCCCGAGAGCCGTCGCACCGTCTGCTGCCAGGCCGTGCCCCGGGCGCCGCCACCGATGAGCAGCAGCGGCGTCGAGCGGTCGGCGTCCTCGTCGAGGACCAGGTCGAGCGCGCCGAGCAGCGAGTGGACGGCACCGTCGTACGCCGCCTGGAGCAGTTGCCCGCCGGTGGTGTCGTGGCGCAGGCCGTGCAGCAGGCCGGAGGCGTTCGGCAGGGCCGGGGTGCGCTCGCCGTCCAGGTACGGCAGCAGGGTGACGCCGGTGCCGGGTTCGACGGCCTCGCGGTCCAGGCCCAGCAGGGCCGCGACGCGGTCGACGGCGAGCGTGCAGTTCAGCGTGCAGGCGAGCGGCAGCCAGTCGCCGCGGGCGTCGGCGAAGCCCGCGACGGTGCCGGTCGGGTCGGCGGGGCGGTGCCGGGAGACGGCGTAGACGGTGCCCGAGGTGCCCAGGCTCAGCACCGGTGTGCCGGGCAGGATCCCGAGGCCGAGCGCCGCGGCGGCGTTGTCGCCGGTGCCGGGGGCGACCAGGGTGCCCTTGGAGAAGGGCAGGTCGTGACTGTCGCGGACCGTCCCGGCCACCTCGCCCGGGCGCACCACGCGCGGCAGCAGCGCCGGGTCGAGGCCCACGTGGGCGAGGGTCTCGGCGTGGTACGACTCGCTTCCGGACGCCCACCATCCGGTACCGGAGGCGTCACCCCGGTCGGTCGTGCCCTGCCCGGTGAGCCGCTCGGTCAGGTAGTCGTGGGGGAGGCGGACGGCCTTGGTCGTGGCTACGGCGTCGGGCTCGTGTTCGGCGAGCCAGGCCCACTTCGTGACCGTGAAGGAGGCGGCGGGCACGCTGCCGGTGCGCTCCGCCCATGCCTTGGCGCCGCCCAGTTCCTCGATCAGCCGACGCGCCTGGGGAGCGGACCGCACGTCGTTCCACAGCAGGGCGGGGCGTACGGGCTCGCCCCTCCCGTCCAGCGTGACCAGCCCGTGCTGCTGCCCGCCGATCGACACGGCGGCGGCCTCGCGCGCGGCGTCGCCGCACTGGCGCAGCGCCTCGCGCAGCGCGTCCCACCACTGGCGCGGGTCGCTCTCCCGCCCGGCCCCGGAGGAGACCGTGTGCGGCGCCTGTCCGCTCGCGACCACCCGTCCGGTGGCCGCGTCGACGACCAGCGCCTTGGTGGACTGGGTGGACGTGTCCACCCCGACGACAAGCGGACCCTCGGCTGCTGACATCGCGCTCTCCCTCTTCTGGCGGCTCATGTCTCCGGCCTGAGACACATCCGAGTCTGTTCCCGGGGATGTGTCTCTTCCCAGAGATGCGTTCGCATACTAATTTGTTAAGCGCCATGACGAAATAGTCGTGAGCAACAGTCGCACACGAGCAAGGAGCCGCGGCATGAGCTACCAGCCCACCCCCGAGGACAGGTTCACCTTCGGACTGTGGACCGTCGGCTGGCAGGGAAGGGACCCGTTCGGCGACGCCACGCGACGGGCCCTCGACCCGGTCGAGACGGTGCAGCGCCTGGCCGAGCTGGGCGCCCACGGGGTGACCTTCCACGACGACGACCTGATCCCCTTCGGGTCCTCCGACACCGAGCGCGAGTCGCACGTCAAGCGCTTCCGCCAGGCTCTCGACGCGACCGGCATGACTGTGCCGATGGCCACCACGAACCTCTTCACGCACCCCGTCTTCAAGGACGGCGGCTTCACCGCCAACGACCGCGACGTACGCCGCTACGCGCTGCGCAAGACGATCCGCAACATCGACCTGGCGGTGGAGCTGGGCGCCAAGACGTACGTCGCCTGGGGCGGCCGTGAGGGCGCCGAGTCCGGCGGCGCCAAGGACGTCCGCGCTGCCCTCGACCGCATGAAGGAGGCGTTCGACCTCCTCGGCGAGTACGTCACCTCCCAGGGCTACGACATCCGCTTCGCCATCGAGCCCAAGCCGAACGAGCCGCGCGGCGACATCCTGCTGCCCACCGTCGGCCACGCCCTGGCGTTCATCGAGCGCCTGGAGCGGCCCGAGCTGTACGGCGTCAACCCCGAGGTCGGCCACGAGCAGATGGCCGGGCTGAACTTCCCGCACGGCATCGCGCAGGCCCTGTGGGCGGGCAAGCTCTTCCACATCGACCTCAACGGCCAGAACGGCATCAAGTACGACCAGGACCTGCGCTTCGGCGCCGGTGACCTGCGCGCCGCCTTCTGGCTGGTCGACCTGCTGGAGAGCGCCGGTTACGAGGGTCCGCGGCACTTCGACTTCAAGCCGCCGCGGACCGAGGACTTCGACGGTGTGTGGGCGTCCGCCGCGGGCTGTATGCGCAACTACCTCATCCTCAAGGAGCGTGCCGCCGCGTTCCGCGCGGACCCCGAGGTCCAGGAGGCCCTGAGCGCTTCACGCCTGGACCAGCTGGCCCAGCCCACCGCGGCCGACGGCCTCCAGGCGCTGCTCGCCGACCGCGCGGCATTCGAGGACTTCGACGTGGAATCGGCCGCCTCGCGCGGGATGGCCTTCGAGCGCCTCGATCAGCTGGCCATGGACCACCTGCTGGGCGCGCGGGGCTGAGCACCCGTACCGCAGTGTGATGCCCCGCGCGGGGCATCACAGCTTTCACGGGCGGCCCGACGCCGTACGCGCTCCATGGCGTGAACCGGCGGCGGCCTCCGAGTGGGAGGTCGCCTCAGCTCCGTTACGAGGCGATTCTGGGCGGTATGACCATGCCGCCCGTACCGCCCCGGCCGCCGGGTGAGCCACCGCCCCCGGGCGGCGGCTTCGGACCGCCTCCCCCTGAGGGCCCCGGCCCCGCGGGGGAGTCCGGCCCGCCGCCCCGGCCGCCCCGGCCGTGGAACCCCCTCCTGCTCGTCCTGGTCGCCCTGCTGGCCGTCGCCACCGTCGCCGCCATCGTGCTGATGGCGACCGACGGCGACGACGACTCGCCGGACCGGAGACCGTCTCCGCGGGGCACCCTGCCGACGAGCCCGTCCGCCGAACCCTCCTTCGGCATTCCGACGGAACTGCCCAGTGAGTTCCGCAGCGGGCTCCCCACCGAGCTGCCGAGCGGCCTGGAATCGCTCATTCCGTCGCGGGGAGAGGCGGGAGCGCCCTCGTAGGGCATCCTCCCCCTGCTTCTCGGGCCCGCCGCCGAACCCGGCCTCTGGGGTCCTCAGAGATCGTCTTCCTGGTCGGCTGTCGAGGCCAGTGCGGTGGCCGGGTCCCGTGCCGGGCCGCCCGCGGGCAGCCAGCGGGCCCGCTCCCTGCGGTACGGCCACCAGCGGCCGTCGCGTCCCAGACGCAGTTGGCGCGGCGCGCCGACGACCGTCCACCGGTGGCCCCCCGTCGCCCGCAGCGTCGGCCGCTCGTCCGCCTCCCAGGCCGTTTCCAGAGCGGCACGCGCGCGTGCGAGGGCCTCGCCCTCGACCGTCCACTCCTCCTCCAGCACGGACAGCCCTGCCGCCCCGCCGTACCGCCAGGCCCGGACGGCCTCCGCCAGTTCCTCCGGGCCGCGCCCCGACCCCTCGGCCAGCCGGTCGGCGATGTCCCGCGCGGGAGCGGCCACGGCCAGCCGTACGGCGTCCTCCGCCACTGTCAACCCGACGCCGGGCGCGTCCTGGCCGGGTGCGGCCCGCAGCGCCGCCGCCAGCAGTCGGTGCGCCTCCACGGCCGTCGCGGCGGCCAGGAACTCCAGCGCCGCCGGATCGACGCCGGGCGCGGGCGCCACCTCCGTGTCCAGGGACGGCGGCGGGCCGGGCTCGCCGGGGAAGGCGGGCGGCACGGGCAGCGGCGGCAGGATGTCACCGGCCGCGTAGGCTTCGGCGGCGTCCACGCCTTCCACAGAGGCGGGTTCCTCGCCGGCGGGCGCGGTGGCTCGGGACTGGAGGTCGTCCAGCAGGGCGCGCTCGCCGCGGCCCCGCATCAGCAGCAGGACGAAGGGATCCCGGTCCAGCAGCCGCGCCACCTGGTAGCAGAGGGCGGCCGTGTGCCCGCAGTGGTCCCAGGCGTCGCACTCGCAGGACGGTTCCAGGTCGCCCGGCCCCGGCAGCAGTTCGACACCGGCGGTCTCGGCGTCCTCGACCAGATGGGGCGGCATCTCACGGTCCAGCAGCGCCGCCACATGGCCCGCCCGCTCGACCGTCAGGTCAAGGAAGCGGTCCCACTGGTCCTCCGTCAGCTCCTCCAGCACGACGTCTGCCCGGTGCCCGACGCCGTCCCGGTCCTGCACGACGGCGGTGATCCGCCCCGGCCGTACCGACACGGCGCCCACCGCTCCGGCGCGCGCGAGCCGACGGCCCTGCTTCACCTGCTGACCGTCCAGCGCCGCGTCCTCCAGCGCCCTCAGCCACGCCCGCCCCCACCAGGTCGTGGCGAAGGCGCGCCCCGGCGCGGGTGGCAGCGCGGCGAACGTACGCTCGGCGTCCCTGTCGTGGCGGTTCATCGGAGGCTCCCTCGCAGCTCGACCAGTTCGGCCAGTTCGGCGTCCGTCAGCTCCGTGAGCGCGGACTCTCCGAAGCCGAGCACCGCGTCCGCCAGGTCCCGCTTGCGGTCCAGCAGGGCGGCGATACGGTCCTCGACCGTGCCCTCGGCGATCAGGCGGTGCACCTGCACGGGCCGGGTCTGGCCGATGCGGTACGCGCGGTCGGTGGCCTGCGCCTCCACCGCAGGGTTCCACCAGCGGTCGTAGTGGACGACGTGCTCCGCGCGCGTGAGGTTCAGTCCCGTGCCCGCCGCCTTCAACGACAGCAGGAAGACGGGCACTTCGCCCTCCTGGAAGCGCCGCACCATCGCCTCGCGCGCGGGGACGGGCGTTCCGCCGTGCAGGAACTGCGTGACCATGCCGCGGTCGGCAAGGTGCCGCTCGACGAGGCGGGCCATCTCGACGTACTGCGTGAAGACGAGCACACTCGCCCCTTCGGAGAGGATGGTGTCGAGCAACTCGTCGAGCAACTCCAGTTTCCCGGAGCGTCCGGCGATCCTCGGCCGGTCCTCCTTGAGGTACTGCGCGGGGTGGTTGCAGATCTGCTTGAGACCGGTCAGCAGTTTCATGATCAGTCCCCGCCGCCGCATGGTGTCGGCGGCGGCGATCTCCGCGAGGGTCTCCCGCACGATGGCCTCGTAGAGCCCGGTCTGCTCGGGGGTGAGCGACACCGCGCGGTCGGTCTCGGTCTTCGCGGGGAGTTCCGGCGCGATCCCCGGATCCGACTTGCGGCGCCGCAGCAGGAACGGCCGTACGAGCCGTGCCAGCCGCTCCGCCGCGGCCGGGTCCTGGCCGCTCTCGACGGCCTGGGCGTACTGGCTGCGGAAGGTGCCGAGGCGGTGGCCGAGCAGGCCCGGCGTCGTCCAGTCCAGGATCGCCCACAGCTCCGACAGGTTGTTCTCCACGGGGGTGCCGGTCAGCGCCACACGCGCGCGTGCGCCGATGGAGCGCAGTTCCCGCGCGGTCGAGGAGTACGGGTTCTTCACGTGCTGTGCCTCGTCGGCCACGACCAGCCCCCAGCTGACCCCGGCGAGCCTGCGCGCGTCGAGGCGCATCGTGCCGTATGTCGTGAGGACGAACTCGCCGTCGGCCAGGGCGTCCAGATCACGCCGGGCTCCGTGGTAGCGGCGTACGGGCGTACCGGGGGCGAACCTTTCGATCTCGCGTTGCCAGTTGCCCATCAGGGACGTCGGGCAGACCACCAGAGTGGGGCCGGCGGACGCGGGGTCGGTCTGCCGGTGGAGGTGGAGGGCGACCAGCGTGATGGTCTTGCCCAGCCCCATGTCGTCGGCGAGACAGCAGCCCAGGCCCGTGGCCGTGGTCCGGGCCAGCCAACTGAGCCCGCGCCGCTGGTAGTCCCGCAGGTCCGCGGCGAGCGCCGCGGGCTGGGCCACGGACTGCTGCCCCTCGGGGTCGGTGAGCCGCTCCCGCAGCCCGGCCAGCCAGCCCGTCGGCGTCACTTCGACCCGGTGGCCGTCGACCTCGGCGGAGCCCGTCAGGGCGGCGCTGAGCGCGTCGACGGGAGTGACCTTGCGGTCCCGCTCGGCGCGGGCACGGCGTACCTCCTCCGGGTTGATCAGGACCCACTGGTCGCGCAGGCGCACGACGGGCCGGTTGGCCTCGGCGAGCTGGTCGAGTTCGGCTCGCGTGAGCCGCTGGTCGCCTAGCGCGAACCGCCAGTCGAAGGTGAGCAGGGCGTCCGGGGACAGGAGCGACGGTGTGTCCGAGACGAGTCTGTCCGGTGCCGTCCCGTCGTGGGGCGGCCCGACCACCGCGCGGGCGGTCAGGGTCCGGGCCAGCTCCCTCGGCCAGTGCACCTCCACCCCGACGGCCGCGAGGGCGTCGCCGCCGGCGCCGAGCAGTTCGGTGATCTCCTCGTCGGCGAGTTCCACCGCTTCCGGTACGGCGGCGGACAGCAGCGGGGTGAGCGGGGGCCAGGCGCGGGCCGCGCGGCGCAGTGCCAGCAGGGCGTCCATCCGCGCGCGCGGGCCGAAGGCGCGGCTCCCGTCGTCGGTACCCGCCCAGACGTCGGCGGCGTCCGCGACCAGCGCGGGGTCGCTCACGCTGTGCACCTGGGGAACGGCGCGGAAGGTGGGTTCCCCGCCGTCCTCCCGTGCGTCGGCTGCGGTGTCGGAGCCCTCCTGCGGTGCCGCTCCGTCCGGCCCGGTGGCGAGGAGTCCTGTGGGGGATCCCAGCCCCGAGACCTCGATCCGCAGCGAGACCCTGACGCCCGCGTCATGGCCCGCGGCGACATCCGCGGCCCACGCGCGCTGTGCGGGCAGGCGCTGGGGCCGCTGACCGGCGTAGGCCGGGCCGCCCGTCACGAGTGACGCGGCCGGGGAGCGGGGGAGGGCGTCAGCCGTGGCGTCCAGGAAGGCCCGCAGCAGCGCTTCCTGGTCGGGCAGCCGCGGCGGCTCGGTACCGGTCAGCGGCACGGCGCGCGCCTCGGGCGGCATCGACGCCGAGAGCCGTCGGACGCGCTCGATGTCGGCCGTGCTCAGGGGGCCGGTCCGCCAGGCGTCGTGGTCAGTCGCGGACAGGCCCGGTAGCAGCAGCCCGCGTGCCAGGAACTGGAGGGCCTGTACGGCAGCCGTACCCCAGAACACCGTGGAGCGGTGCGCGTCGGCGGCGACCCGCGCGCGCGTGAGGACGGGCAGCGCCTCGCGCACCGGCAGCAGGATGGCGGGTACGCGCACCGACTCGACGCCGTCGCCGACGGGCGCCACGACGGTCAGCTCGATGCGGGTCCCGATAGCGACGTCCGGCGGAGCGTCGCCGTCCGGCTGCCAGAAGGCGACGCCACCGGTGCGGGCCGGATCGCCGGGCACGAACACGGCGCGGCGGCGAGCCAGTTCGGAGATCTCGGGGAGTGTTGCCGCGGGGAACCTCTGCACAGCGATCTCGGTATTCCTCAAACTTGACTACTGGATGGGGCGGCCGACAGTACAGCACTTCCGGGGCCGACCTGGCATCCTCGACTTGTGACCTGAGACACGGGGTCGACGCGGTGGGGCGGGGTCCGTAGGGGACGTACCTCAGGGATGTCTCAGGGTCGTGGTCCGGAACCGCCGGAGACGCGGGCCCGTTCTCAGGACAGAGAGCGGCAGTGGCCGCGAAGGAGGCACACAGATGTCGAAGAACGCGAAGATCGCCGCAGGAGGTGTGGCGGCCGGGCTCATCCTGCTGATATGGCTGCCCTGGTGGGCAGCGCTGTTGATCGTCCTGGGCGTCCCGGCCGCCGCCTACCTCACGCTGGACCCCTCGCAGCGGCGCAGGCTGCGCCGTGTCACCCGCAAGGAGCTGGGCCGCTGAGGGCTACCGCCCCGCCGAGGCCTGGCCGTCCAGCGCACAGGAGTCGACCACATCACCGCCCGTGGACCGACCGATGGTCCGGTCCGCGGGCGGACGTACACCCCGCTCCACCCAGGCGGTCAGCGCGTCCAAGGCCGACCGGTAGCAGGGCAGGATCGGCCGCAGCCGGTCCGGGTAGGTGTCGTACAGCCCGTCGACGTGCGTGCCGCCCTGGACGGTGTAGTAGCGGTGCAGGGCGCCCCGGCCGCTGGCGTCGACCATCCGGGCGTACACATCGGAGTCCGCGGCCTTGGGCAGCAGCGTGTCCAGGTCGCCGTGGAGCGTGATCATCGGTCGGCCGATGCGTCCGGTCAGCGCCACCCGGGCCACGGCCCGGTGGACGGATGCGGGCCGGGTGGCGTAGTCGTAGGCGGCGTCGGCCGCGCAGGGGGCGAGGATCTCCTCCAGTGTGGACCCGGCCGAGGGGCCGGGGCAGCCGGGGTCGTAGGACGGGTCGAACTCCGCCCGATAGGTCTTCTGGGTGACACCCCAGTAAGCCTTCTCGTGATAGGGCCACAGGAACTCGGAACCCCGCGCGAACCCCACCGCGTACAGGTCCTCGTCCCGTGCCGCGCCGAAGGTCCGTGCCACCGCCGTGGGCAGGGAGGTGAGCAGACTGGGGCCGTGGGCGGTCCACAACGCACCCTCCCAGTCGACGCCGCCGTCGTACAGCTCCGGGTGGTTCTCCAACTGCCAGCGTGTGAGGTAGCCCCCGTTGGAGATGCCGGTCACGTAGGTGCGGGCAGGACCGTGGCCATAGCGCTGGGCCAGCACCCGCTTGGCCGCGCGGGTGAGCTGCGTGGTCCGCGCGTTCCACTCGGCGAGGGCATCCCCGGGGCGGGTGCCGTCACGGTAGAAGTCGGTGCCGTTGTTGCCCTTGTCGGTCGCGGCGTAGGCGAAGCCCCGCGCGAGCACCTGGTCCGAGATCGCCTTGTCCGTCGCGTACTGCCTGCGGGTACCGGGCGCGCCGGTGACGACGAGCCCGCCGTTCCACCGGTCCGGCAGCCGGATCACGAACTGCGCGTCATGCCGCCAGCCATGGGTGGCGTTGAAGGTCGAGGAGTCCGGGAAGTAGCCATCGACCTGCACCCCGGGCACCCCGGACGGCGAGCTGGTGCCCCGCGCCGTCAGACCGGCCTGGTCGGCCATGTCGGTGAACGGTGTACCGGCCAGCCCGGTCGTCGTCAGATCGTCGAGGCAGGCCGTGCGCTGGAACTCGGCGCCCGGCACGCGGACCCGTTCCAGGCCGGAACAGTGGGCACTGTCAACCTGCCGGGCAGCGGCGGGAGCGGGAGCGCTGAACGCCGCCGCAAGCAGTGCGACGGCGACGAACGGAACACCTCGGGACGGGCGCATGACGGCCTCCAGAGCAACCGGAAACGAGACACAGGGCAGTTGGGCAAGCCAGGAGCTGCCTCATGGTGTGGGCAGGCCACCACGCCAGCCATGGGTTGACGCCCTATGGAATGGCACCTGCATATGGGGTCGCATCACAGCTTCCAGGACTCAACCCTCATGCCCAGACCCCGCCCTGGCCCGCGCCGGTCGTCGACTCAGGCGCGGAATATCCGGTTGCGGCACAACCCTGGAGACACCCACCATGACGCGCATGACTTCTGAGAAGGAGGCCCAGCGACTCCACGCTGAGCGCTGATGGCGGAACACGAGGTGTCCCGGACGCCCTCCCGACAGCCCCAGACCCCGCCGGCGCCGCTGACACCCGCCTGGCTGAGGGCCCATTTCGACCCCCTGCCCTTCCCGGGCCGCATGAGCGCCCTGGCGCGTTACGCCCGCACCCTCACCCCGTACGCGTACGAGACCCTGCGCGGCGCCTTGGACGCCGGTGACCCCGGCGAGCGCCACACCGCCCTGTTCCTGGCGGTCGTACGCCGCGACCTGCGACGCGTGACGGCCGCCCTCGACGATCCACTGCTCGGCCGCCGCGCACGCTCCGCCGCCATCCGGCTGCCCGTACCCGATCCCGCGCTGGAACGCCTCGCCCTGCACGAAACGGCAGCCGTCCGCCACGACACCTACCGACTGCTCCGCATCAGCCGCCGCCCCACGCTCGCCGCCCGGCTTCTGCCCACGGTGTACGAACGGCACGGCGCCCAGGAAGCGGCGGCACTGCTCGCAGCCTGCCCCGCGCAGACGGCGGAGGACTGGCTGCCCCGCCTCGGAACGACGGGCGACACCCTCAACTCCCTGGCCCGCACGGCACCCCGCGTCGTAGCCGCCCACATCGCGGCGCTCAACGAACGGCACGCGCGACAGGCGTCGTACCGTTTCCTGCGCCGCCACCGCGCGGTCGCCTCCACCGCGGCCCGACGGGACCCGGACGCGGCCCTGATCCTCTTGGCACGGGCACCCGACCTGCTCACGGCGCACGGCGTGCTCGCGGCGCTCAGGCGCCCCGCCGAAGCACTGGCCGCTCTGCGCGCTGCACCGCCCGCACCGGACGGCGGCCGCCGGGAACACCCGATCCCCGCCGGGCCACTGCCACCCTCCCTCGGCCGGGCCCTGCGCGCCCTGCCCGTCGACGACCTCGTGGAACTGGCCGGGCACTGCCCCTCCACTGGCAACCGGCACAGCTTGCCGGAACGCCTTGAAACCGCCCCGGACGGCCTGCTGCGCCTGCTGCCGCCCGCCGAACGCCGACACGTCGTCGAGGGTCTCGTCGCCGGACGGACGGGGCTGAGCCGTATCCCGCTGTCCACGCTGGCTGCCCTCGGACCGGCCGACCGCCGCGCCGTGGTCCAGCCCCGGCTCCGGGGGTTCAGCCGCCGCCCGGGGCACATGGCCGTCCTGGCAGCCACCCTGCCGTTGTCCGACGGCGAGCCGGTGCTGCGCAGGCTCACGGCCGACCACCGTACGCACTACCGGGCCACGGCCTGGCCCGCTCTGCTGGCCTGCGCGGAGCTGCATGCGGACCCGGGTGAGTTCGCGCGGATCGCCGCGCTCTGCGAGCGGGCCTGGCACGACCAGAACGAGGTGCGGTACGCGGCACTGCGGCAACTCGCCGGAGTAGCCCCCCGCCTGCTCGACGCCCTGCCCGAACAGGTCTGCCGCGACGCCGTGCTGACCACGGTCCAGTCCCGGGACTCCACGACCCCGACGCTGCGTGCCGCCGAACGGCTGCTGTACCGCGTGGCCGAACGCGCCTCGGCGACGGGTCGCACCGAGCGGGCCGCCCGCGCGGTCGCCCTCCTCGGCGAGGTGCTTGCCGCCCCGGGGCACACCTCCGAGTCCTCCGAGCCGAGGCCGCTGCGGGTGGACGAGGCAGGCGCACGCGCGTTGCGGACAGCGGTCGAGGAGGCCTCGCAGGCCGCCGCCCGGCCCCTGCCGGCGACCCTCGTCCTCGCCGAACTCCTCGCCCCGCGTCTGGCCGCCCTCCCGGTGCTGGACGCGGAGACCCGCCGTATCGCCGTCGAGTGCGACGATCCGTCTCTCGCCGCCCGCGCGGCAGCCGCCTGGGTGCGCCCGGTGAAGGTGCGGGACAGGCGGTGCGGGGAACTGCTGGGCCTAGACCCGGCGTTCGCCGTCGTGCCGCTCGTCGCGCGCACCCTTGTCACCCGGCGTACCGATCTGCTCGACGCCGTGTGCGCCGCCGCGCGCCACGGGTTCACGCGACGGCTGTGGCCGGGCGCCTACCCCTGGGTGGCGCGGCTGCGCCCGGCCGTCGCCGGACGCTGGCTGCCACACCAGCGGGACGCGTGGGGCGAGTACCACGCGCGCGTGGCCCTGGACGAGGCGGCGCCGCTCCGGGTCCGCGGCAACGCGGTCGCCCTCCTGACGGACCCGGCACGGCTCATGGCACTGGCCGACGAAGCACCGCAGCCGGTCGCCGCCGCGGCACTGTGGGCGCTGAGCACGCCGGGAGCGGGTCTGGAAGACAGCCCGGACGGGACCGATCACCGGGCCGGTCTGCTCGACCTGCTCCTGCGGCACGCGGCGACCGGCGGGGTGCGCGGCCGTGCCGCCGTCGCCTCCCTCCGCCGCCTGCTGGCCCGTCTCCCCGACACCGAGGCCGTCGCCCTGCTCGCCCCCGTGGCCCGCGCCACCGACGCCCCGGTGGGCGCCCGCAAGGAGGCTGTCCGCGCCCTGGGCGCCCTGCGTGGGACCGGCGCCCTGGCGGCGCTCCTTGCGGCCTGGGACGCCCCACGACAGCACCCGGACGTGCGGGCGGTCCTGGCCAGTGCGCTGCTCCCCGCGATCGACCGGACGGACATCGCCGACCGTTTCGCGCGGGCCGCGCCCGAGCCCGCCGTCCGCGACGCCGTCGTCCACGCGCGCGTGGGCAAGGTCCCCGAGGCACGGAGTGAGCCGTACCGGGCGTTCCTGGCGAGCCTGGTCCAAGCGGGCGACGACGACGTGGCGGTGGCCGCCTGCGCGGCACTCACCAGCTGGCTGGAGCCCGACACGGGCGACGCGATGCGGATCCTCGCCGACATCCTGACCGCACCGGACCGCGCGGAGCGGGTCTGGACGGCTGTGGCGGGCCGCCTGCGCGAGTTCCCGTCCGGGCCCGTCGCCGAGTCCGTCCTCCGCGGTGCCGTCGACACCTTGGGCGACCGGGCCCGCGCCACGGACCTGCGCGTACGCACCGACGCGCTGCGGCGTCTGCACCACTGCGCGAACGCCGCGCACCCGCGCGAGGACAGCACCGGCGCGACGACCGTCCTGGAGTTGCTGGCCGGCACTCTGGAGGCAGTCGGGCTGTACCAGGACGCCGTTCAGCTCCATTGGCGGCTCGCCCTGGCCGCCGTGGGCCAGGGCAGGTACGACGCGCACCGGTGGGACGGCCTGGTCCGGCTGTGCGAGGCCGGCCCGTGGCGACTGCCGGACGCCGCGTACCTGCCCCTGCCTTTCCGGCGGGCACGCGTGCGTGACGCCACCCTGACCACCGCACGCGCACTGCGCGGCCGTGGCACCGCCGTGTCCGGACTGCTCGCCCTGACCTTCGTCCATAACGGCGGTCGGGCCGCGGGCTGGGAAGCGCCCTGGCGCGCCGAACTGGACGCACTGCGCGCCCACGCCGACCCCGACACCGCGATGAGCGCGCTCCTGGTCGAGCCAGGCCCCGACAGCTGACCCGGTGCCCGGGGCGCGCGGGCTCAGCTGGGGCGTACGGCCATCTTGTCGAGCGCCTCCAGCAGACCCGGCAGCTCCGGGCCCCGGCCCACCGGCAGCACCTCACCGGGCATGTCGTCGAGCAGGACGAAAGCGATGTCGTCGGTCCGGGCCACCAGCGACCAGCCGGGGCCGTCGGCGCGCAGTGTCCTCGCCTCACCCGGCGCGAACGACGACCGGACCCGGCCGAGGGGCGGCGGCGTGTCGACGTACCCGCGCGCCTCCGCGAGGACCCGACGCACACCGGTGGGGCTGCCGTCTTGGGAACCGTCGGTGCCGGTCGCGCTGGAGCCGCTCACGCTTCTGCCGTCCGTGCCGCCCTCGGGCCTGTCTGGGGCGCTGCCGGACGCCGCCGCGCCACCGCCCGTCCCGCTCGCGCTTCCCGCAGCCCCGTCCCCGCCGCCAGCGTCGTCGGAGCCGCCCGCTGCTCCGTCCGCCGACGTGCCGCCGGTCGCGGACGCGAACTCGGTGTCGTCGATCTGCTCCCGCCAGCTCGCCCACTGGAGCGCTATCTCGTCGGCCCCGAGGCGGCGCTGGGCGGGCCCCCAGATGCCGGTGTCCGGCGGCGACAGCGCCGGCCCCCCGCCGATCTCGGGGTCGGGGTCGTGCGGCGCGGGCACGCCCGGAGCCGCGACGGCCACCGCGAGGGGCCAGCCGGGCAGCGCGGCGACCACGCTGCGCTCGTCCGGCGACAGGTCGTACTCCATGCCGCAGTCCCAGGAGGAGATCGCGACCGCAACCAGCGACACGTCGTCGGTGACGACCGTCCACCGCGCGCCGTCGCCGTCCTGGCCGAGCACCAGACCGTATCCGTCGGCGAGCGGCACCAGGCCGAGCGCGGCGCACGCCTCCGGATAGTCGTCGCCGAGCACGCTCGGGAACTGCGCGGGCGTCAGCAGTACCGCCGTCAGCACATAGAGCGCGTCGTCCTCGGCGGTGCCGGCGTTCTCGTCCGTCCCGGCCATCCCAGCCTCCCCAGGAGTTGTCCAACGGCGCGCACCCTAGTGCGCCGGGGAGCCGGTTGTCACGAGTGCGAAGACCATCCGGAGCTGCGGCTTCCCGGCCGGACACGGTGGAACGACCACCCGGCCGCCGCCTCCGTCAGGCCGCCGGAAGGCCGAGAAGCGCCCGTGCCACTGCCCGAGGGGACTCGTCGCGCTCCCGCGCGAGCGCGATGACGGCCCGGCACGCCAGCTCGTTCACCCCGAACGACAGCGCCTCCGGCGACACCCATCCCGCGGCCTCGTCAACGCGGTCCTGGTCGTCGTCCGCGCACGCCGAGACGTAGGCCGCGGCCGCCTCGAACAGATTGCGGCTACGGCTGTCCCGGCCGCTGGCCTCCTCCACGCGCAGGGCGTCTCGGAAACCCGTCCACGACTTGCGGAACCTGTCCCACATGCCGACCACCTTCCCCCAGCTCGGCACTCCTCGCGGAGCGTTCCTCCTCGGCCTCTCATCGCAGGGTCGCAGCTCTGGTGGCGGAAAGGGGAGCGCACGGTGAGGCGCCGTCCGTCCTGCGGAGGGCTCAGTCCTCCCGGACGGCAAGCGCCAGGAAGCGGTGGTCCTCGTCCGTGTAGGACGTCATGCGCCACCCCGCCCCGGCCAGCAGCGGCCGGAGACGGGGCTCCGCGCGCAGGTCCTCAGGGCTGATCCGGCGGCCCTGTCGCGCCGCGAGCGCAGCCCGGCCGATCGGGTGGAACAGGGCCAGCGTGCCCCCGGGGCGCACCACGCGCGCCAGCTCCCGCAAGTTCTCCCCGGGCCGGGACAGATGGGCGATGAGCCCGGCCGCGAACACGGCGTCGAGCGACTGTGAGCGCAGCGGCAGCGAGGCGACGTCGGCACGCAGCAACCACCCGTCGCGGTCCCGCCCGGCGCGTACGGCGGCCTCCAGCATGGCGGCCGTCAGATCCATCCCGAGGACGACTCCCGAGGAGCCCACGGCGGCGCGCAGTGACGGCAGCGCGCGTCCGGTGCCGCAGCCCGCGTCGAGGACGCGACCACCCTCACGCAGCCCGAGTCCGGCGACGGCGGCTGCGTAGGCGGGGCCGTCGTCGGGGAACTTGCGGTCCCAGTCCGCGGCGCGGGCGGTGAAGAACTCCTGGACGTCTGTGCGATCGTCGGTCATGTCCGCATGATTCCTCAGGCGACCGGCGCCTCGCGCCGCAACTGGCTCGTCACGGCGGCCTCCGCCATCGGCACCGGCATCTGGACCATGCACTTCGTGGCCATGCTCGGGTTCGGCGTCAACGGCACCGAGATCCGCTACGACGTGCCGCTGACCGTCCTCAGCCTGGTCGTCGCCATGACCGTCGTGTGCGCCGGGGTCTTCGCCGTCGGCTACGACCGTGACCGTGGCCGCGCGCTCCCGCTCGGCGGCCTCACCACCGGGATCGGCGTCGCGAGTATGCACTACCTGGGCATGGCCGCGGTACGGCTGCACGGACGCGTGACCTACGACCCGGCCCTGGTCGCGCTCTCCGTGGTGATCGCGGCCGTCGCGGCGACGGCGGCCCTGCGGGCGGCGCTCAACGTCACCTCCCCGCTCGCGGTCACCGTCGCGTCCCTCGTCATGGGGGCGGCGGTGAGCAGTATGCACTACACCGGAATGCTCGCCGTCCGCGTGCGCGTGACCCCCGCCGGTGACGTCCTGCCCGGCGCCACGGCGACCCAGTTCCTCTTCCCCCGCGCCGTCGGCCTCGGGTCCTACCTCTTCCTGACCTCGGCCTTCGTCACGCTGCCGCCGACCGCGGGGGAGCGCGCCGCGTCCGCCGCGGCCCAGCGGCCGGGCGAGCGGGCCGCAGCCCGCTGACGGCGGTCCCAGGGCGCGGCACCCCACGGACCGCAGCCCCCGAACCACACCGAGCGAGGAGGCCATGCGTACACCCCGCAGAAGCGCCGCGACGCCGCCCGACACCCCGGTGCGCGGCCGTCGCGCACACGCCGGACCACCGGCCGACGAAGGACCCGGCGACACCACGGACGGGGCGCCCGAGACGGGGCCCCCGCGCGGTGCGCCGCCACCTCCGTCCCCGCACCGTCCGCGCCAAGATCGTCTGCCTGCTGATGGTGCCGGTGGTGTCCCTGCTGGCCCTGTGGGGCTACGCCACGGTGAGTACCGCTCAGGACGTCTCCCGGCTGCGCCGGGTCCAGCGGGTGGACGCCGAGGTGCGCGCGCCCGTCGCCACCGCTGTGGTGGCCCTCCAGGCCGAGCGCGCCGCGGTCTCCGAGCACTCCGCCCAGACGGACGACGAGCCGACCGCCCTGGCGTTGAAGATCCTGGTCGCTGGCGGCTTCGGCGTGGGCAAGACGACCCCGGTGGGCGCCGTCAGTGAGATCAAGCCACTGCGCACCGAGGAACTGCTGAGCCGGGCAGGCCAGTCGGTCGACGACACCGACGGCGTGGGCCAGAAGGTCACGACCACCGTCGCGATGGACTTCGGACGCATCACCATCCGCCCCGGGCTCTCCCTCTACCTGTTCGGCACGCCGGGACAGGACCGCTTCTGGTTCCTCTGGGACGAACTGGCTCAGGGCGCCCTCGGCGCCGTGGTGCTCGCCGACACCCGGCGCCTGGAGGACTGCTTCCCGGCGGTCGACTACTTCGAGCACCGGCGCATCCCGTTCGTGGTAGCCGTCAACTGCTTCGAGGGCGCCCGCGGCTACGGCAGCCACGACGTCTGCCGCGCGCTCGACCTCGACCCGGGCACGCCGGTCGTGCTCTGCGACGCCCGCGACCGCGACTCCGGCAAGGAGGTGCTGATCCGGCTCGTGGAGTACGCCGGGCGGATGCACACCGCCCGGCTGCTGGACTCCGTCAGTTGACCAGCCGTCCCGGACTCCGCGGCGGGGGTCAGCTCGCCACGCCGCGCTCCGCCAGGACCTGGTCGATCGTGACGCGGACGAGGAGTTCACCAGGCGTGCCGTTGCGCGCGCCGAACTCCTCGGCGCGCTCCTCGCCCATGTACCGCGACCCGATCCGTGCCGCCCAGTGCCGGAGTTCACCGGGGTCCTCCGAGATCCGGGCGCGGCCCCGCAGCACCACGTAGTCGAACGGCGGCCGGTCGTCGTCCACACACAACGCGACCCGGCCGTCCCGGGCCAGGTTGCGTCCCTTCACACTGCGCGCGGCGGTGTTGAACACCACCTCGTCCCCGTCGAGCAGGAACCAGATCGGCGTCACGTGCGGGCTCCCGTCGGCCCGCACCGTCGACAGTTTGCCGGTGCGGGTGCCATATGAGACGAACGCCCGCCATTCCTCGTCGGTCATCTTCTGTGCCATGCCTCCCATCCTCCTTGCCCGAGGGCCGGTCCTGGGGAAGGCTGACGGAGAGATCCCCCTGCCAGGGGGAGAGATCACACGGGGCATCACACGGGGAGACCAGACCATGGCGCAGAACCAGGGACTCGGCTGGCTGCTGGACAACCTGACCGAACGCGTCGAGCACGTACGGCACGCGCTGGTGCTGTCCAGCGACGGGCTCGTGACGGGGGCGAGTACCGGCTTACGCCGGGAGGACGCCGAACACCTCGCCGCGGTCGCGTCCGGACTGCACAGCCTGGCCAAGGGGTCGGGACGGTACTTCGGGGCGGGCGGCGTACGCCAGACCATGATCGAGTTCGACGAGGCGGTGCTGTTCGTCACCGCCGCGGGCAACGGCAGCTGTCTGTGCGTCCTCAGCGGCGCGGAGGCCGACGTCGGCCAGATCGGCTACGAGATGACCCTGCTCGTCAACCGGGTCGGCGAGCACCTCGGCGTGGACGCCCGCCAGCCCGAGCGCGCGCCGAACGTTGACCCCTAAGGCTCTGACCTGCGGTTTTTGTGATCCCTCCGGAGTTATCCACAGGCTTGCCACGAGATTCGAGAAACCGGCTACGGTTTTTCCAACGGCGAGCGCAGACGGCGCCGACCGCCGACTCCACGGGGGAGACCGACCATGTCAGGCCACACTGTCACTCAACCAGCCCAGCCCACGTGCGCCCCGAGCCGGGCTGCCCGCGAACTGGGGCTGAAGCGCGGTGAGTTCGACCTCGCCGTCCACCTTGGACGCGTCCGCACGGTGCCCGACGATACCGGCGCGGGCAAGCGCGTCACCCAGGCCGAACTGGACCGGCTGCGAGGGGAGAAGGGCTTCCCGGCATCACTGCGGGAGAGCGTTCAGGTGGTGGGTACCACGGCGGGCGCTGCCCTGATGGAGATCTCGTCCGCACGGTTCACCCGCCTTGCCCGGCTGGGCCTGCTGATCCCCGTCAAGTTCTATCTGAACCGCTACCGAGCCGTCGTCTGGCTCTATCTCGCCGATGACCTGCGGCAGTTCGCCGCCGGGACGGAGAACTCCGCGATCCTGCGCCAGCGGATGCCCGAGCGACTGCGGAACGATCTGGGCATGGGCCTGGACCGGCGGCCTCGCAACTGGCGCCAGCGTCACCTGGGCTTCCTGCTGCGGCAGGCCACGGACCCGTGGCAGCGCGCCGGGGCGCTGGCGGCCTTCCTCGGCCCCGTCCAGATCGCGGAGATCGTCAAGGACCCCTACGAGCGCGCCCATGTGCACCGGTTCCGGCCGCCCCCGCCGTCCCACGGCGCACCCGGCTCCCCGGGCGCACAGCTCGCCGAACGGCTCATGACCGCGGACGGCCCGGACGAGATCGCCTGGCTGCGTTCCGACCTGACCCAGACCCTGCGGGAGGCCCGCGCCCACCGCGCCGCCCCGCGTCCCGTGCCTCGTGAGGCACCCGAGATCCCGGCACCCACGGTCCCGGCGACGGCCGCGGCCACGACTACGGCCACCAAGACCCCTGCGCAACCTGAGGGCCACGCCCACGAGGAACCCCTGCGCGAGGAGCCAGACCGCCCCCGTGGCCTGCTCAGCCGACTGCTGCGCAGAGGTCCCCGGCCCTCTTGACGCCTCGTTCGCGCCTCGGCGCGGCAGCGGCCCCGGCAGGTGGCTCTCCCGAACGGCGCCCTACAACGCCCGGAACAGACCCTCCTGCACGACCGACACCAGCAGGCGCCCCTCAACGTCGTAGATCCGGCCCCGGGCAAGCCCTCGGCCACCGGTCGCGATCGGGGACTCCTGGTCGTACAGGAACCACTCGTCCGCGCGGAAGGGCCGGTGGAACCACATGGCGTGGTCCAGCGACGCCATGTCAAACCCCCGCGGACCCCAGAGGGGCTCGACAGGGATGCGCACGGCGTCCAGCAGGGTCATGTCACTGGCGTAGGTCAGCGCGCAGGTGTGCACCAGCGGATCGTCGCCGAGCGGGCTGACCGCGCGCATCCACACGGCGCTGCGCGGGTCCGCGCCCTTGATCTCCTGCGGTGTCCAGCGCAGCCGGTCGACGTAGCGGATGTCGAAGGGCTGGCGGCGCGCCATCCGCTCCAGTTGCTCGGGCAGCGCACCGAGGTGTTCCCGGATCTCCTCCACCACCGTGGGGAGTGACTCCGGGTCCGGGACCTCGCGGGCGGGCGGCAGCTGGTGCTCGAAGCTCCCCTGCTCAGGCTTGTGGAAGGAGGCGGTGAGATTGAAGATCGTGCGGCCCTGCTGCACGGCGGTGACCCGGCGGGTGGTGAAGGAGCGCCCGTCCCGGACCCGCTCGACCTGGTACACGATGGGCACGCCCGGCATCCCCGGGCGCAGGAAGTACGCGTGCAGCGAGTGCACCGGCCGGCCCCCCTCGGTGGTGCGCCCGGCGGCGACCAGCGCCTGGCCCGCCACCTGGCCGCCGAAGACCCGCTGTAGCGACTCCTGGGGGCTGCGGCCCCGGAAGATGTTGACCTCGATCTGCTCCAGGTCGAGCAGGTCGACGAGTCTCTCGGCCGGGTTCGTCATGAATGTCCTTCTCCTGTGTTCACAGCTGGCCGACATCGGTGACGCGGACCACGGCGCGCCCCTCGGTGTCGGAGGCGGCGAGGTCGATCTCGGCGCTGATGCCCCAGTCGTGGTCGTCGTTCGGGTCGTCGAAGATCTGCCGGACGCGCCACAGCTCGTTCTCCGGCTCCTCCTCGATCAGCAGCAGCTTCGGGCCACGGGCGTCGGGTCCGGTGCCGAGATCGTCGTACTCGTCCCAGTACTTGTCCATCGCCTCGCCCCACGCGTCGGCGTCCCAGCCGGACTCGGCGTCCAGTTCGCCCAGCTCGTCGACCTGGTCGAGGGCGGCGAGTTCCACCCGGCGGAACATGGCGTTGCGGACCAGCACACGGAAGGCGCGCGAGTTGGCGGTGACCGGCTTGACCTGGTCGGCCTTCTCCTGGGCCTCCTCGGCGGTCATCTCCTCCGGGTTGGCCAGCTGCTCCCACTCGTCAAGGAGGGAGGAGTCGACCTGACGCACCGTCTCCCCGAGCCAGGCGATGAGGTCCTCGAGGTCCTCGGACTTCAGATCGTCCGGGATGTTGTGGTCGAGGGCCTTGTAGGCGCTGGCGAGGTAGCGCAGCACGATGCCCTCGGTGCGGGCCAGCTCGTAGAGCGACACCAGCTCCGTGAAGGACAGGGCCCGCTCGTACATGTCCCGGACGACCGACTTCGGCGACAGCGGGTGGTCACCGACCCAGGGGTGGCTCTTGCGGTAGGTGTTGTACGCGTGGAAGAGCAGCTCCTCCTGGGGTTTGGGGTAGGTGACGTCCTGGAGCCGCTCCATGCGCTCCTCGTACTCGACGCCGTCCGCCTTCATGGCGGCCACGGCCTCCCCGCGCGCCTTGTTCTGCTGGGCGACCAGGATCTGCCGGGGGTCGTCCAGCGTGGACTCCACGACGGACACCATGTCCAGGGCGTACGAGGGCGACTCGGGGTCGAGAAGTTCGAAGGCGGCCAGCGCGAAGGTGGACAGCGGCTGGTTCAGCGCGAAGTCCTGCTGGAGGTCGACGGTGAGGCGGACGATGCGGCCCTCGGCGTCGGGCTCGTCCAGCTTCTCCACGATGCCGCCGTCCAGCAGCGAGCGGTAGATGGCGATCGCTCGCCGAATGTGCCGCAGTTGCTGCTTGCGCGGTTCGTGGTTGTCCTCCAGCAGGTGCCGCATCGCCTCGAAGGCGTTGCCGGGGCGGGCGATCACCGACAGCAGCATCGTGTGCGTCACCCGGAAGCGGGACGTCAGCGGCTCCGGTTCGGAGGTGATGAGCTTCTCGAAGGTGTCCTCCGACCAGGCGACGAAGCCCTCGGGCGCCTTCTTGCGGACCACCTTGCGGCGCTTCTTCGGGTCGTCGCCCGCCTTGGCGAGCGCCTTGTCGTTCTCGATGACGTGCTCGGGCGCCTGGGCGACGACGAAGCCCGCCGTGTCGAAGCCCGCCCGGCCCGCCCGGCCCGCGATCTGGTGGAACTCCCGGGCGCGCAGGGTGCGCACCCGGCTGCCGTCGTACTTGGTGAGCGCGGTGAACAGCACGGTCCGGATGGGAACGTTGACGCCCACGCCGAGCGTGTCGGTGCCGCAGATCACCTTCAGCAGGCCGGCCTGCGCGAGCTTCTCCACCAGCCGCCGGTACTTGGGCAGCATCCCGGCGTGGTGCACACCGATGCCGTGCCGGACGTAACGGGACAGGTTCCGGCCGAACTTGGTGGTGAAGCGGAAGTTGCCGATCAGCTCGGCGATCTGCTCCTTCTCCTCACGCGAGCACATGTTGATGCTCATCAGCGCCTGCGCCCGCTCCACGGCCTGCGCCTGGGTGAAGTGCACGATGTAGACGGGCGCCTGCTGGTTCTGGAGCAGCTCCGTCAGGGTCTCCGTCAGAGGCGTGCGCTGGTACTCGTACGACAGCGGCACGGGGCGGGTCGCCGAGCGGACCACCGACGTCGGGCGGCCGGTCCGCCGGGTGAGGTCCTTCTCGAACATGGAGACGTCGCCGAGCGTGGCCGACATCAGCACGAACTGCGCCTGCGGCAGTTCGAGCAGCGGGATCTGCCAGGCCCAGCCGCGGTCCGGCTCGGCGTAGAAGTGGAACTCGTCCATGACGACCTGGCCGACGTCCGCCCGCCTGCCGTCGCGCAGCGCGATGGAGGCGAGCACCTCGGCGGTGCAGCAGATGACCGGGGCGTCGGCGTTGACGGAGGCGTCACCGGTCAGCATCCCCACGTTCTCGGTGCCGAAGAGCTTGCACAGCTCGAAGAACTTCTCCGAGACGAGCGCCTTGATGGGAGCCGTGTAGAAGGTGACCTCGTCCCGGGCGAGCGCGGCGAAGTGGGCGCCCGCCGCGATCATGCTCTTGCCGGAGCCGGTCGGCGTCGACACGATCACGTTCGCACCGGAGACCACCTCGATCAGCGCCTCCTCCTGATGGGGGTAGAGCGTGAGACCCCGCTCCTGGGCCCACGACTCGAAGGCGTCGTACAGGGCGTCGGGGTCGGCGGTCGGCGGCAGCTGATCGATGAGGGTCACGCCCCCATCTTGCCTGCCGACCGACCCGGAAGGGGAATCGGATGCGGGTACGAAGATCGCGAACGCTACGCTGTGTCGCCGACGCGGGGTCACCGCACGGGGTCGGCTGACCGGCCGGACAGGTCAACTGCACAGCGGAACACGAGGAATGGGGCGGGCAGCGGCGATGATGGGACCAGCACACTCACTTTCGGGCGCGGCGGCCTGGCTGGGCGTCGGTGCCGCCGCTGCCGCGGCCGGGCACGCGATGCCCTGGCCTGTCCTCCTCGTCGGCGCCCTGATCTGCGCCGGAGCGGCTCTCGCCCCCGACCTGGACCACAAGGCGGCCACCATCTCGCGCGCCTTCGGGCCGCTGTCGCGCTGGCTGTGCGAGATCGTCGACAAGCTGTCCTACGCGGTCTACAAGGCCACCAGGAAGCAGGGCGACCCGCGCCGTTCCGGCGGCCACCGCACGCTCACGCACACCTGGCTGTGGGCGGTGCTGATAGGCGGGGGCACCTCGGTGCTGGCGATCACCGGTGGGCGCTGGGCGGTGCTGGCGATCCTCTTCGTCCACCTGGTGCTGGCCATCGAGGGCCTGCTGTGGCGGGCGACCCGCGGCGCCAGCAGCGACGTCCTCGTCTGGCTGCTGGCCGCGGCGAGCGCGTGGATCCTCGCCGGGGTGCTGGACCAGCCGGGCAAGGGCTCCGACTGGCTGTTCACGGACCCGGGCCAGGAGTACCTGTGGCTGGGACTCCCGGTCGTCCTGGGCGCGCTGGTGCACGACATCGGGGACGCGCTGACCGTGTCGGGGTGCCCGATCCTGTGGCCGATACCGGTGGGCCGCAAGCGCTGGTACCCGCTGGGGCCGCCGAAGGCGATCCGCTTCCGGGCTGGCAGCTGGGTGGAGCTGAGGGTGCTGATGCCCGCGTTCATGGTGCTCGGGGGAGTGGGCGGCGCCGCCGCGCTCAACTTCATCTGAGGCACCGCGGGACGGACGACGGGCGCCTGCCGCCCTCAGTCGGAGCCCGGCGGCACCTGCGAGGCGCCCTCGCCGTACCGCCGCTCGAACCGGGCGACGCGACCCTCGGTGTCCACCGTGCGGGCCTTGCCGGTGTAGAACGGGTGGCTCTCCGAGGAGATCTCCACGTCCACCACGGGGTACGTCTCGCCGTCGTCCCACTCGATGGTCTGGTCACTGGCCGCGGTGGACCGGGTCAGGAAGGCGTATCCAGCGGCCCGGTCGCGGAAGACGACGGGGTGGTAGTCGGGGTGCTTGTCCTGCTGCATGGCTGCTCCTGGTATGGCGGTGGCGGGGAACGGGCGGGAATCCGGCAAGGCGGGTGGGTCGAGAAGGCGGGTGCGGGCGCCGCGTCAGCCGGACAGGCTGTCCTCGTCGACGATGTGCATCGCGGCCTCCTCCGCGGAGGCGGCGGCCCCGTCGATGCCGACGTCCGTGGCGACCAGCGCGCTCTCCTGGTCCTCGTGCGCCCCCTCGTCGGGGGCGACCAGGCGGCCGGAGCGGATCGCGCCGACCTCGTTGTCGAGGAGTTCCCCGTCGGTGCCCTCGCAGTCACCGAGGCCGTCGCCGTCCGGGGCGGTGGGATCGGGGAGTTCCCCCGCCAGCCGCTGGTCGAGCGTCTCGCCCCGCAGCCGCTCGGCCGCGGTGACGCCGACGTGCTCCACGGCCCACGGCTTCTCCGGAGGGGACCAGCCCCGGTCGAGGGGATCGTCGACACCGTCGTTCTCCAGGGTGTCCTCCGCGTCGAGCAGCCCCGTGTCCTCCCGCTGGTCAGCCTGATCGGGCTGGTAGACGTCGTCGCCCCATCCTTCGGCGCTGTTCACGGGTACCTCCAGGTGGTGCGGACGGACCTGTCCCGCCGTGCTCGGCGGCGGGTGGCCGACGGGTCCGGGCACAGGGTCCGACACTCGCGGGACCACACGGTTCTCGGGCGCTCCCCGAGGTGGCGCCGCCTTCCAGCCTTCCACCCCTCATCGCACCCGCGCAACGCCACGACCGTCGCCCGGCCCGCCTGCCACCCCGCCCCGCCCTCCGTCCCCAGGCCCGCGGAGGCCCCGGCCGACCACCGCACCGGCAGGCCGTCGCCGACCGGGGCGACCTCGCGGCCACCCCGGTCGGCCGCGCGGCCCGCGCCACGGAGGCGGACCGCCCCGGCTCCCCCTTCGCGAGGCAGGCTCCTCTCGGACGGCTACGACTGCTCGTCACCCATGCCACGACCGCCACAGTGCCGCGTACGCCCCGTCCGCGGCGACCAGGTCGTCATGGCTGCCCAGTTCGCTGATGCGGCCGTCCTCGACGACGGCGATGACGTCGGCGTCATGGGCGGTGTGCAGACGGTGGGCGATGGCTATGACGGTGCGGCCGTCGAGGACGCGGGCGAGGGACCGTTCCAGATGACGGGCCGCCCGCGGGTCGAGCAGGGAGGTCGCCTCGTCGAGGACCAGCGTGTGCGGGTCGGCGAGCACCAGGCGGGCCAGGGCGATCTGCTGGGCCTGCGCCGGGGTCAGCGCGAAGCCGCCGGAGCCGACCTCGGTGTCCAGCCCGTCGTCCAGGACGCGCGCCCAGCCGTCCGCGTCGACGGCGCCCAGCGCCGCCCACAGTTCGGCGTCACCGGCGTCGGCGCGCGCCAGCCGGAGGTTGTCGCGCAGGGAGCCGACGAAGACATGGTGCTCCTGGTTGACCAGGGCCACGTGGGAGCGGACCCGCTCGGCGGGCATCCGGGACAGCTCGGCGCCGCCGAGGAGGATCCGGCCGTCGCGGGGCGCGTAGATCCCGGCGAGCAGCCTGCCCAGGGTGGACTTGCCCGCCCCGGAGGGACCCACCAGGGCCAGTCGGGTGCCGGGGGCGACGTCAAGGGAGACCTTGCGCAGCACGTCGACGCCCTCGCGGTACCCGAAGTGCACTCCCTCGGCGTGCACGTCACGCCCCTCCGGGGCAACCGAGGCGTCCCCTTCGGCGGGCTCGATGTCCCTCACGCCGACCAGCCGCGCCAGCGACACCTGCGCCACCTGGAGCTCGTCGTACCAGCGCAGGATCAGCCCCACGGGGTCGACGAGCATCTGTGCGATCAGGGCGCCGGTCGTCAGCTGGCCCACGCCGATCCAGCCCTGGAGGACGAAGACACCGCCGATCATCAGGACGGAGGCCAGCACGGTCACATGGGTGACGTTGATGACGGGGAAGAGCACCGAGCGCAGCCACAGCGTGTACCGCTCCCATGCCGTCCACTCCCGGATCCGCTGGTCCGACAGCTGGACCCGGCGGTCACCGAGGCGGTGCGCCTCGACGGTGCGCCCGGCGTCCACGGTCTCGGCGAGCGCCGCGGCGACGGCCGCGTACCCGGCGGCCTCCGAGCGGTAGGCGGACGGCGCCCGCCGGAAGTACCAGCGGCAGCCGACCACCAGCAACGGCACGGCGAGCAGGACGGCGGCCCCCAGCGGCGGCGCGGTGACGACGAGTCCGCCCAGCAGCAGCGCCGCCCACACCACGCCGATCGCCAGCTGGGGCACGGCCTCGCGCATGGCGTTGGCGAGCCGGTCGATGTCGGTGGTGATCCGGGACAGCAGGTCGCCGGTCCCGGCCCGCTCCAGCACGCCCGGCGGCAGTCCCACCGAGCGGATGAGGAAGTCCTCACGCAGATCGGCGAGCATCCGTTCCCCGAGCATCGCCCCGCGCAGCCGCACCTGCCGCACGAAGAACGCCTGCACCAGCAGCGCCAGCACGAACAGCCCGGAGGTGAGTTCCAGCCGCAGTTCCTCGGCTTCGTCGGAGACCCGCTCGACGAGGCCGCCCAGCAGCCAGGGTCCGGCCATCGAGGCGACGACGGCGACCGTGTTGACCGCGACGAGCAGCAGGAAGGCCCGCCGGTGACGGCGGAAGAGTTCGGTCACGTAGGCCCGTACGGTCGTGGGGGCGCCGACGGGCAGCGTGTGTGCCGTCGTCGGGGCCGCCGGGTCGTACGCCGGTGGCGCCACGCCGATCATGCGGTCTCCTCGATCTCTTCCAGCTCTTCCAGTCCGAGTTCGTCCAGTTCGCGCCGGGCGCCCGCCCGGCCGTCGGTGGCCCGTGCACGCAGGTCACCGAGCGCGGCCTCACCGGCTGCGACGTCGCCCAGGGCGGTGCCACCGAGCGCGGTCTCCTCGTCGGTCTCGCGCGTCACCACCGCCCGGTACCGGGAGTCGGTGTGCACCAGGTCCCGGTGCGGGCCGACCGCGGCGACGGTGCCCTCGTGCACGAGGACGACCCGGTCCGCCCGGTCCAGCAGCAGCGGCGAGGAGGTGAACACCACCGTCGTACGGCCCGCCCGCAGTTCCCGAACGCCCTCCGCGATCCGTGCCTCGGTGTGCGAGTCGACGGCGGAGGTCGGCTCGTCCAGCACCAGCACCTCGGGGTCGGTGATCAGCGAACGGGCCAGGGCGAGCCGCTGGCGCTGGCCGCCCGACAGGGACCGTCCGCGTTCGGTGATCCGGGCGTCCAGCGGGTCCTCGGCGTCCAGCGACCCCTCGACCAGCGCGGCCAGGACGTCCCCGCACTGCGCCGCCGCGAGCGCCTCCCCGGCGCCGACGGCGCCGGAGGCGGGCACGTCGAGCAGTTCCCGCAGCGTTCCGGAGAGCAGCACCGGGTCCTTGTCCTGGACGAGGACGGCGGTGCGCGCGGAGTCGAGCGGCAACTCGTCGAGCGGGGTGCCGTCCAGCAGAACCGCGGGCCCGGGCTCCGAGGGGTGGCCGCCCAGCCGCTCCGCGAGCCGCCCCGCCGCGTCCGGGTCCCCGCAGACCACCGCGGTGAGGAGCCCGGACGGAGCGCGCAGCCCGGTGGCCGGGTCGTACAGGTCACCGGCGGGCAGCTCGGCGGCGCGGGACCCGCCCGCGTCCGTGGCCCGCTCCAGGGAGAGCACCCGGGCGGCCCGCTT
Source organism: Streptomyces sp. NPDC006997 (assembly GCF_040635175.1). NCBI lineage: Bacteria > Bacillati > Actinomycetota > Actinomycetes > Kitasatosporales > Streptomycetaceae > Streptomyces > Streptomyces sp. NPDC006997. Next base: position 156,955 of record NZ_JBEYHH010000015.1, on the reverse strand, counting down.
GGCGGAGGGCCGGGAGAAGGAGTACGCCATGGCGATCTCCTCGAAGTGCCTGAGCGGGTAGGTCATGATCATGACGGAGCTGTAGACGGTCACGAGTTCGCCGACGGTGATCCGGCCCTCGCGGGCCAGATGGACGCCGTACCAGACCACGGCGATCAGCAGCAGTCCCGGCAGCAGTACCTGAATCGCGGAGATCAGGGACCACATGCGGGCGCTGCGCACGGCGGCGTGGCGCACGTCCTGGGAGGCGCGGCGGTAGCGGTCGAGGAAGAGTTCCTCGCCGCCGATGCCGCGCAGGACGCGCAGGCCGGCGACGGTGTCCGAGGCCAGTTCGGTGGCGCGGCCCGCCTTCTCCCGCTGGACGTCGGCGCGCCGGGTGGCGCGCGGCAGCAGCGGCAGCACGGCGAGCGCGAGCACCGGCAGGCCGACGGCGACGACGATGCCGAGGGCGGGCTGGTACACGAGGAGCGCGACGCAGACCACCACGATCGTCACCGCGGCGGCGGTGAACCGGGAGATCGCCTCCACGAACCAGCCGATCTTCTCGACGTCGCCGGTGGAGACGGCCACGACCTCACCGGCCGCCACACGCCGGGTCAGCGCCGAGCCCAGATAGGCGGTCTTGCGGGCCAGCAGTTGCTGGACGCGGGCGGCGGCGGTGATCCAGTTGGTGATGGCGGCGCGGTGCAGGAAGGTGTCGCCGATCGCGTTGCCCGCGCAGGCCAGCGCCAGCAGTCCGCCCGCCAGGGCGAGCCGTTCACCGGAGCGGTCCACGACCGCCTGGACGGCCACACCGACACAGAAGGGCAGTGATGAGACGGACAGGAAGTGCAGCAGCCCCCAGGCCAGGGATCTCAGCTGACCACGCAGCTGGTTGCGGCCGAGCCACCACAGGAATCGAGGCCCCGAACGTGCGTCCGGCACGCCAGGGTCGGGATAGGGAAGGTCTTGGATCTGCATGACGTCCCAGTGGCTCGTGACAGGGAATGGGCGGGTATGCGGGCGGCGCTCGCCCGACCGCGCGGGGCGGTCGCAAACCGTGCAAGGTTCACTCCGTGGAGTGCTCAATGGCAAACGGTTTTCCACGCCATCACACAGAACCGGCTCGCCCCGCCCCTTCTCGCCCCTTCCCGCCCCCACTCGCTCCCCGGCGCCGGGGAGCGGCTCAGCACCCTGGCGCGGTCGCCCCGTCGACCAGCATGTCCAGCAGCCCGCCCAGTACCTCGCGCTGTTCCGCCGTGAGGGGCGCGAGGATCTCCTCCGCGGCCGACCGACGGGCGGCGTGCAGTTCCCGCAGGGCGCGATGACCCTCGTCCGTCAGTTCGATCCGGATCACCCGGCGATTGGCCGGATCCGGCACCCGGCGCACCCTGCCGCCCGCCTCCAGCGCGTCGACCAGCGTCGTCACGGCGCGCGGCACGACCTCAAGGCGCGCGGCGAGGTCGGCCATCCGCGGCGGCGACCCGAAGTGCGCGAGCGTGCGCAGCAGCCGCGACTGGGCGGGGGTGATCCCCAGGTCGTGCCGCTCCAGATGGCGCTTCTGGATGCGGTGCACGCGTCGGGTCAGCCGCAGCAACTGCTCGGCGAGCACGCCCTCGGATCCCTCGGATCCCTCGGATCCCTCGGATCCCTCGAAGCCCTCGGGGCCCGCGGAATCGTCGGAGCCTTCGAACACGGGTTGGGTCATGCGGGAACAGTATCAGGACCTTGTTCATTGTGAGCATAGGTAACAATGAGCTAGGATCCGTCAGGCGCCACCCGGCGTCGTCTCACCCACCGTAGGAGCCCATGCACCCCGACCACGCACCCCACTGGACCCCACCCGCCGAGGCCGAGGACCAGCCCCGCCAGTGGCGCCGCATCCTGGGCCTCTTCCGCCCCTACCGTGCCCGGCTCGCCGTCGTCGGTCTGCTGGTCGGCGCCTCGTCGCTGGTCTCGGTCGCCACGCCGTTCCTGCTCAAGGAGATCCTCGACGTCGCGATCCCCGAGGGCCGCACCGGACTGCTGACCCTGCTCGCCCTCGGCATGATCGCCGGTGCGGTCCTCACCAGCGTCTTCGGCGTACTCCAGACGCTGATCTCCACCACCGTCGGCCAGCGCGTGATGCACGACCTGCGCACCGCCGTCTACGGCCGCCTCCAGCGCATGTCGCTGGCCTTCTTCACCCGCACCCGCACCGGCGAGGTGCAGTCCCGCATCGCCAACGACATCGGCGGGATGCAGGCCACCGTCACCTCCACCGCCACCTCGCTGGTCGCCAACTTCACCAGCGTGGTCGCCACGATCCTCGCCATGCTCGCCCTCGACTGGCGGTTGACGGTGGTCTCGCTGCTCCTGCTCCCGGTGTTCGTCTGGATCAGCCGCCGGGTCGGCAACGAACGCAAGCGGATCACCACCCAGCGCCAGAAGCAGATGGCCGCGATGGCCGCCACGGTCACCGAGTCCCTCTCGGTCAGCGGCATCCTGCTCGGCCGCACGATGGGGCGCTCCGACTCCCTGACCAGCGCCTTCTCCGACGAGTCCGAGCGCCTGGTCGACCTGGAGGTGCGGTCGAACATGGCGGGCCGCTGGCGGATGGCGGTGATCACGGTCGTGATGGCGGCGATGCCCGCCGTCATCTACTGGACCGCGGGCCTCGCCCTGCACTTCGGCGGCCCGGCGGTCTCCATCGGCACGATCGTGGCCTTCGTCTCCCTCCAGCAAGGCCTGTTCCGCCCGGCGGTCAGCCTGCTCGGCACCGGCGTCCAGATCCAGGCGTCCCTCGCCCTCTTCCAGCGGATCTTCGAGTACCTCGACCTGCCGATGGACATCACCGAGCGCGACCAGCCCGTCCGCCTGGACCGTGTCAAGGGCGAGGTCCGCTTCGAGGACGTCGAGTTCCGCTACGACGCCGAGGGTGCCCCCGTCCTCGACGGCATCGACGTCACCGTCCCCGCGGGCGGCAGCCTCGCCATCGTCGGCCCGACCGGTGCGGGCAAGTCCACGCTGGGCTACCTGGTGCCGCGGCTGTACGACGTCACGGGCGGCCGGGTCACCCTCGACGGCGTCGACGTGCGCGACCTCGACTTCGACACCCTCGCCCGCGCGGTCGGCGTCGTCTCGCAGGAGACGTACCTCTTCCACGCCACCGTCGCCGAGAACCTGCGCTTCGCCAGACCCGACGCCACCGACGAGGAACTGCGCGCGGCGGCGAAGGCGGCGCAGATCCACGACCACATCGCCTCCCTCCCGGACGGCTACGACACGGTCGTCGGCGAACGCGGCCACCGGTTCTCCGGAGGTGAGAAGCAGCGCCTGGCCATCGCCCGCACCATCCTGCGCGACCCCCCGGTACTCCTGCTCGACGAGGCGACCAGTGCCCTGGACACCCGCACCGAGCACGCCGTGCAGGAGGCCATCGACGCTCTGTCGGCCAACCGCACCACCCTCACCATCGCGCACCGGCTGTCCACCGTTCGGAGCGCCGACCAGATCGTGGTGCTCGACGGCGGACGCGCGGTGGAACGCGGCACCCACGAGGAGCTGTTGGAACTGGGCGGGCGGTACGCGTCCCTGGTGCGCCGCGACGCGCGACTGGAGCCGACAACCTGACGATATGCCGGGTTCAGGGCGTTATGCGGGTTAACGTGCCCCCATGCAGACGAACACTCCGCCGCCACGGAGCGCGAGAAGCACGAGGAACACGGGGGCCATGAGGAACGCGGGGCGCACGATCCGGCTGACGCGCCGGGGCCGTATCGCCCTCATCGCGTCCGGGGCCGTCGTGGCGGGCACCGCCGTCGCGGTGCCGCTGCTGACCCTGAACGGAGGCGAGGACGGCCGGCCCACCACCCTGGTGATCCCGGAGGGCTGGCGCGCGACGCGGGTGTACGCCGCCGTCGACAAGGCCCTCGCCCTGCCCGCGGGCACCACCGGGAAGTCCCTGGGCAAGGCCCGGCTGAAACTCCCCAACGACGCCGAGGGCAACCCGGAGGGCTACCTGTACCCGGCGACGTATCCGCTCCAGGAGGACTCGACGCCGGAGCAGTTGCTGTCGCTGATGGTCGACACCGCCAACAAGAAGTTCAACGGCGCCCCGATCGCCGCCGGTGCGCAGCGCAACGCCATGAACGTCTACCAGGCCGTCACCATCGCCAGCATCATCCAGGCGGAGGCCGCCACCAAGCAGGACATGGGCAAGGTGGCCCGGGTCGTCTTCAACCGCCTTGAGCGCGGTATGCCGCTCCAGATGGACTCCACCCTCAACTACGCGCTGAACCGCGCCTCGCTGGACACCACCGTGAGCGACACCCGTATGGACAGCCCCTACAACTCGTACCAGCGCATGGGCCTGCCGCCCACGCCTATCGACAACCCGGGCGAGGAGGCGGTGCGTGCCGCGATCAACCCGACGCCGGGGGACTGGCTGTACTTCGTCACCGTCAAGCCCGGCGACACCCGCTTCACCGCCGACTACGCCGAACACCAGCGCAACGTCGCCGAGTTCAACGCCCGGCAGAAGAGCGGGCGGTCCGCGCCGCGGTGACCAGGCGCAACGTCACGCGGCGGCGGGTCTCCCGGCCGCCCCGGCTCCCCCTGCTCCCCCGAGGCCCCCGGCCTTCCCGGCCAGCAGCCGCTTGATGTCCCGTACGGCCGCCCGGCCCGCCCGGTTGGCGCCGATGGTGCTCGCCGAAGGGCCGTAGCCGACCAGATGGACCCGCGGATCGGCGACCGCGCGGGTCCCCTCGACGCGTAGGCCGCCGCCCGCCTCCCGCAGCCGCAGCGGCGCGAGGTGGTCCACGACGGGACGGAACCCGGTCGCCCAGAGGATCACATCGGCGGTCCCGTGCCGTCCGTCGCTCCACTCCACCCCGTCGGGGACGATCCGGTCGAACATCGGCTGCCGGTCCAGGACGCCGTTCGCCAGCCCTTCCCGGATCGCGTCGTTGAGCGGCAGCCCGGTCACCGACACCACGCTCCTCGGCGGCAGCCCCCGCTTCACCCGTTCCTCCACGAGCGCGACGGCCGCCCGCCCCGCGTTCTCGTCCAGGGGGCCCTCGACGTAGACCGGGGGACGCCGGGTCACCCAGGTGGTGGCCGCCGCGTACGGGGCGATCTCCAGCAGGTGCTGGGTCCCGGAGGCACCGCCGCCCACCACGATCACCCGCTGCCCGGCGAACGCCTCCGGCCCCGGATACCGCGCGGTGTGCAACTGCCGTCCGCGGAAGGTCTCCTGCCCCGGGTAGCGCGGCCAGAACGGTCGGTCCCAGGTGCCGGTCGCGTTGACCAGCGCCCGCGCCGCCCAGTTCCCGGCCGAGGTCTCGACGAGCAGCCGCCCGCCGTCGCCCTCCCGCACGGCCCGTACGTCCACCGGCCGCCGCACCCGCAGATCGAACGTGCGCTCGTACGTCGCGAAGTACGCGGAGATGACCTCCGCCGAGGGCCGCGCCGGATCCGCCCCCGTCAGCTCCATCCCCGGGAGCGCGTGCATCCCGTGCACCTTGCCGTACGTCAGTGACGGCCACCGGAACTGCCAGGCGCCGCCGGGGGCGGGGGAGTGGTCGAGGGTCACGAAGTCACGGTCCGGAGTGAAGCCGGAGCGCCGCAGGTGGTAGGCGGCGGACAGCCCCGCCTGCCCCGCGCCGATCACGACGACCTCGACCGCGTCCGCACCCGTATCGTTCACGTTTCTCCTAACCCGCCGTCCGGCACGGATCTTCCCGACCCCCACCAGGCCCCCGGATGAGCCAGGATGGAAGCCATGTCAGACGCGTTCACGACCCGAGTCCTGCACATCACCTCCGGCTCCTCCGAGACCGTGGTCGACCTCACCCGGGACTGCGAGTCCTTCCTGCGCGAGGCGGCCGAGGGGCGGGACGGCCTCCTCAACGTGTTCGTCCCGCACGCCACGGCCGGAATCGCGATCATCGAGACCGGCGCGGGCAGCGACGACGACCTCCTCACCGCCCTGCACACCCTCCTGCCCGCCGACGACCGCTGGCAACACCGCCACGGCACCCCCGGCCACGGCCGCGACCACGTCCTCCCGGCCCTGGTCCCACCGCACGCGACCCTCCCCGTCCTGGACGGCCGCCTGGAACTCGGGACGTGGCAGTCGGTGTGCCTGGTCGACACCAACAAGGACAATGCCGACCGTCAGGTGCGATTGTCGTTCCTTGCGTGACGAGGGTGCCGGCCGTAGGCCTGCAGTCCGGCCGAACCAGATGAGTACGACACCCTCTGCACGCGACCCTCCGCCCGGATCACCTCCACGCCACGTGACCGACCCGTGAACACGCTGAGCGACAGATCGGGGCCGTCGTGACCCACGAGCCCCATTTGCCGGGGTATGGACGTGGTGATCTACTCGAAGAGTAGGTGCTTGTCCGAGCACCGGCCCGGCAACCCCACGAAGCAGGGCGCAGAATGCCGCGGCGTGGCGCACCGGGAGGAGGCGGGACGCGTCGTCGACGGTCTTCGGTTTCCCCGGTGCGCGTGGTGAGTTCGCGTGGTGGCGGCAGTCTGTGCCCTCCAGCCTCAGGAGAGGAACGCAGTGATGGCATCCTCAGCCGACAGCAACCATCCCGGGCGAGGGCTGCGCCACGATCTCGCCGCGGCGGCAGCCGGCATCGGCCAAGCGACGGCTGCCACCGGAAAGGCCACCGTGGCGGCCGTACGTCACCCGGGGGACACCATCGACCGCGTTCGGAAGGTGACGCGGGCCTTGCCCGTGGCATGGCACTCGGTGAAGCCGACGCTGACCGGCCGGGTGGACGACTGGCGCCGCGAGTACGCGTACACGTTGGGGGAGCAGGCCTTCATCTATGGCTTCCCGTACATCTACAACACAGAGCTCCGCCACCGTTGGGTGACCCAGAGGCCCGAGACGGAGACGACGCCCTACATGGCCGTCAACCACTTCTGGCATGCGAGCAGACTCTGGGACGTCTCGGACAGGGAGGGCGTGTCACCCAACATCGACACGCTGTATTCCTGGGCCTGGGTGGACCTGCGGGAAGAGCCCCTCATTCTCTCGCATCCGGACATGGGCGCTCGTTACTTCACCTTCGAGCTGGTCGCCTTCACCTCCGACAACTACGACTACGTCGGCATGCGGGCGACCGGATCGCAGGCCGGTGACTTCGCCCTCATCGGCCCGGGCTGGAGCGGGGACCTCCCGGAGGGCGTGCGCCGCACGGCGACCGCCCCCACCCCGTGGGTCCTGATCGTCGGGCGAACCCTCGTCGAGGGCGAGGAGGACCTCCCTGCCGTCCACGCGCTGCAGCAGCAGTACCGGCTGACGCCGCTCCACCTGTTCGGCAAGGAGGGCGCCACGCTCCCGGAACGCCGCGACGTACCGGTACCGGTCGACCCCGCCGAGGATCCGCTCGGTCCGTGGAAGACACTCAACGCGGCACTGGCCGAGAACCCCCTGCCGAAGCACCACGATGTCCTGCTCCGGCAGTTCGCGGAGATCGGCATCGGCCCGGGGCTGGACGTCGAGGCACAGCCGGAGCCGGTGAAGGATGGCCTGATCCGGGCCGCCGCCACCGCCGTGCCCATGCTCGAACAGCAGCTGCTCAGCGGCCAGTGGGCGGAGCTGGTCAACGGCTGGCGCTACCCTCAGGGGGAGGTCGGGCACTACGGGGACGACTTTCTCAGGCGGGCCGCGGAGCAGTCCCTGGTGGGCATCGCCGTCAACGATCCCGAGGAAGCGGTCTACCTGACGGCCTTCACCGACGACGCTGACGAGACGCTGACCACCGGCCGCTACGAGCTGCGCTTCGAGGCGGGGACGCTGCCCCCGGTCGACGCCTTCTGGTCGCTGACCGCCTACGACGAGGACCGGAACCTGATCCCGAACCCGATCAACCGGTACTCCGTCGGAGACCGCACCCGAGGGTTGGTCACAGACGACGACGGGGGTGTGACCCTCTATCTGCAGCCGGACTCGCCGGGGCCGGAGCGGGAGTCCAACTGGCTGCCCACGCCGCGGCAGGGCATCTGGTATGCCGCGCTGCGCATGTACCTACCGCGCCCCGAGGTCGTCGACGCGCGATGGCAGTGCCCGCCCATCAACCGCGTCGGTTGACGGAAGGCGGCCCATGGCCCGTTGCTGGTCACCGGGTGCCGGAGGCTCTTGGTACCGGACGACTCCTCCCCTACCTCCTGTGCGGTTTGGCAGGCCGCGTCACCCCACTGCCGGTACGGTTCCCGCGCGGCCGCGTCCAGGAACACATGCCCGGAGAGGTTGAGCCGCCCGGTGGGCATCCAGCCCGGTGGGCGGGCGTACGCTGGGGTTGTCCTGACGGAGGTTGGCGGACACCAACCGCGGCAACCCTGACCGGAAGGTGCGGCTCAGTTTTCTTGGTTGATCGGGACTGAGCGCGCGTGATCAGCCGTGGTCCTCTGCGGCATCGTCCGGCGGGAGCGGGCGGGTTGCCTGCACCCGGCCTCAGCAGGCAGCGACTGGTCCGCGACGGCACGGTGGTGCCCGAGGCGATCCTGCTGGCCCACCGCGAGGAGGTGACCCGGCTCGGTCAGGAGTGACCGGTTCTCCCGCAGGACGCGCGCCCTGCTCTACCGCACGGTCACGGGGCTCAGTCGTCGCCCTTCGCCGCGCGCTCGGCGTCGCGCTGCTTGAGGCGGGCCGCCTCCTTGCGGACCTCGGCCTGGGTGGCGCGCTCCTTCTCCAGCCACTCGGGGCGCTCCTCCTTCATCGCCTCGATCTGCTCGGTGGTGAGCGCCTCGGTCACCCCGCCGCGGGCCAGACCGGCGATGGAGACACCGAGCTTCGCCGCGACCACGGGGCGCGGGTGCGGGCCGGTGCGTCGCAGCTCCCGCAGCCACGCGGGCGGCTCGGTCTGGAGCTGGTTCAGCTCGGCGCGCGTGACGGTCCCCTCCTGGAACTCGGCGGGGGTGGCGGGGAGGTACACACCCAGCTTCTTCGCCGCGGTCGCGGGCTTCATCGTCTGGGTGCTCTGGTGCGACTTCATGGTGTCCAGACTATCCGCCGTACGACGGCCTCCCGCACCCGTCGCCGACGGCGCCCGGGGCGACCCCGGTGGCGCCGGGTAGCCTGGCGGGGTGACAGGCTCCGACACCCCCTCCTCCTTCCGCCTCGCGTACGTCCCCGGGGCGACCCCCGGCAAGTGGGTGCGGGTCTGGCACGAGCGCCTGCCCGAGGTCCCCCTGGACCTCGTCCAGGTCACGGCCGCCGAGGCGCCGGACGTGCTGCGCGACGGCGCGGCGGACGCGGGGATCGTCCGGCTGCCGGTGGACCGTACGGTGTTCAGCGCGATCCCCCTCTACACCGAGGAGACGGTCGTCCTCGTCCCCAAGGACCACCTGCTGACCGCCGCCGACGAGGTGACCGTCGCGGACGTGGCCGACGAGGTCGTCCTGCACCCCCTCGACGACGTCCTCGACTGGGAGCAGGGCCCGCCCGGGGAACCCGCCTTCGAACGCCCCGTCACCACGGCCGACGCCGTCGAACTCGTCGCCGCGGGCATCGGCGTCCTCTTCGTGCCGCAGTCCCTGGCCCGGCTGCACCACCGCCGCGACCTGACCTACCGGCCGGTGGTGGACGCCCCGCAGTCGAGCGTCGCCCTGTCCTGGCCGGAGGCGGCGACCACCGACCTCGTCGAGGACTTCATCGGCATCGTCCGCGGCCGGACCGTCAACAGCACCCGGGGCCGCCAGCGGCAGGAGACCTCCGCCCCGCAGCGGAAGACGGCGGCACGTAAGACCCCACGGCCCGCCGCCGCCCCGAAGGGCGCCCGCCGGGGCAAGCCGCGCCGCCGTTCCTGACGGGACCTACCGCACGTACGACGCCCGCTCCGCCGTCCGTACCGCCGTCCCCCCGCGTGAGCAGTCCGTCGGCCACCCACGCGTCCACCACCGACCGCACCCGCGCCACCAGCGCGCCCTTCCCGGTGAACGGCGCAGCCGCCCACACCTCGGCGAGCAGCGTGGTGCCGTCGGTCCGCGCGGGGCTGGCGGTACCGGAGTCGTAGCCGCACGCGCGGGGTGCCGTTCACCGCGCGGCCGTTGACGGTCGCCCGGAACCCGGCCGGTGCCCTCGCAGCAGGTCGTGCCCTGCTTGGGCGTGTAGTCGCGGACGTGCCCGGGGGGAGCCCGACGAAGTACGTCACCGCTCTGACGGGCGTGGACGTCCCTCAGGCGGACGCCGTCGTGCGCAGCAGCCAGTCGTACGCGTCACGCGCGTCGAACTCCGCCTGCCCGCCGCGCAGCAGCAGCCCCGCGGTGCCGAACTCGGGAGCGTCGGCCTGCGCCGCCACGTACGGCACCGCGACGCAGCGCATTCCGGCCGCGTGCGCGGCGGCGGCGCCCGCGGCCGCGTCCTCCACGACGACACAGCGGGCCGGGTCCGCGCCCAGGCGGCGGGCCGCCTCCAGGAAGACGTCCGGGGCGGGCTTGCCGTGCGGCACCGCGTCCGCGGACACCGCCGTCCGCAGCCACGCGTCCAGCCCCGTACCGGCCAGCACCGCGGCGATCGCCTCCGGCGACGAGCCCGAGGCCACGGCCATCGGCACCCCCTCCGCGGCCAGCAGCTCCACGAACGCGCGCATCCGCGGGTACGCGCGCAGCCCGTCGCGGGCCAGCGCGAGGTAGCGGCGGTTCTTGGCCGCCAGCAGCTCCGCCACGGGGGTGGTGAGGCCGTACCGCCGCTTCCAGTCGGCGACCGTCTCCTGGGTGCTGATGCCGACGTACCGCTCGTGGTCGGCCCAGGAGAAGTCCGTTACGCCGTGCTCGGCGAGGGTCAGCCGTCCGGCCTCGTAGTAGAGGGGCTCGCTGTCCACGAGTGTCCCGTCGAGATCGAAGATGACCGCGAGGCCGTCGAGGTGGCTCATGCGCTCATGATGCCGGGGCTCAGCCGTCCGCCGCCGCCCGGCCGATCGACGCCACCAGCGGCAGCAGCCGGTACGGCACGCGCTCGCGCAGGGCGACCTCGCTGCGGGTGCGGACGACGCCGGGGAGGCTGATCAGCTTCTGGATCACGTCCTCCAGGTGGGCGTTGTCGCGGGCCACGACCCGGGTCAGCAGGTCGCCGCCGCCGGTGATGGAGAACGCCTCGACGATCTCCGGCACGGTGGCCAGCGCGTCCCCGACGTCGTCGAGGTGTCCCTGGGTGACCTCGATGTGCACGAACGCCAGCACCGGGTGGCCGAGGGCGGCGGGGGAGAGGCTGGGGCCGGTGCCGGTGATCACGCCGTCCCGCTCCAGCCGGTCGAGGCGGGCCTGGAGCGTGCCGCGGGCGACCCCGAGGATCCGGGCGTACTCCCGCACGCTGGTGCGCGGCTGCTCCAGCAGCAGCCTCAGGATGCGGGTGTCGAGTTCGTCCACGGCCATGACGCCCGGCCTCCAGCTCGGTCGTTGATCACCGGCGACTGTACCAATGGCCCAGCGGGCCGCACGCGCGCTGAGCCGCGTGCGGTGGTCCGTTGGCCCTTCGGGGGTCGCAGTGAACCACTCAGAGCTGTGCCAATGGCATAGCGGCGCGGCACTCACTTGAGCCAGTGGTGGACTTGATGCTGTCATGGGGGAGTCGATGGCGCTGCGGATTCCCGCGGCGCCTTTTTCATGCCGGTGTGACCGATCCGGGCGAGAGGTGGGGATGCAGTGCTGAAGAGGGTGTTCGTGGCTCCGGACCCGGGACGCGTGCGGCTGCGGTTCGCCGCGCGGGCCGTCCTCGGCATCGGGCTGGCCGTCGTGGCGTGCGCTCTCCTCGGGCACTCCCTCGTCGGCGCGGTCACCGGCGGTCTCGCCGCGCTCCTCGCCCTCTTCACGGTCGCCGACGCCACCGTGCGCGGGCAGGCGGTCACCACCGCGCTGCTGCCCGTCGTCGGCGTGCCGGTGCTCACCGCCGCGGCCCTGCTGCACGACCACCCCGTGCCCCGCGACCTCACCTTCCTCGCCGTGGTCGGCGCGGGCGTCTACGCCCGCCGCTGGGGGCCGCGCGGCCACAGCCTCGGCGTGTTCGCGTTCATGACCTACTTCATCGCCCAGTTCCTGCGTGCGACCCCCGGGCGGCTGCCCGAGCTGTACGCCGCCGTCGCGCTGTCCGTGCTCGCCGCGGCGGCGGTGCGGTTCGGGCTGTGGTGCTACGAGCGCCGACTGCCGCCGCCCGCCGTTGTCGCCCCGCCGGTGGGCGCCGGGCTGGCCCGTGTCACCACCCGGCAGGCCGTCCAGGCGACCGCGGGCGCCGGGTTCGCGCTGGTCGTCGGGCAGCTGCTGTCCGGGCAGCGCTGGTACTGGGCCGTCGGCGCCACCTGGTGGGTCTTCGTCAACACCACCTCACGCGGCGAGACCCTGGTCCGGGGCTTCCGACGGGTCCTCGGCACGGTCCTCGGCATCGGCGTCGCCCTGCTGGTCGCCGTACCGCTGCACGGAGCGGCCGTCCCGACGGCCGTGCTGCTCGCCGTCTGCGTCTTCGGCATCTTCTACACCGCCGCCGTGTCCTACACCTGGATGATGCTCAGCGTCACCCTGCTCGCGGGCCTGCTCTACGGGGCGCTGGACATCCTCACGCCCGGCCTGCTGGCGCTGCGGCTCGCCGAGACCGGCGTCGGGGCCCTCGGTGCCGTCCTCGCCGTGCTGTTCGTGCTGCCGGTCACCACCCACGCCGTCACCGACGCCTGGATCCAGCGAGCCCTGCGCTGTGTGCACGCCTGCACGGCCGCGACCGCCGCGCGGCTCGCGGGCGCCGCGGACGCCGACCCGGCGCCGCACGTGGCCGAGCTGGAACAGCTCCTCGCCCGGGTGCGGCTCGCCGTCGCGCCGCTCGTCCACCCGCTCAACCCGATGCTCGGCCGCAAGCGGCGCGCCCGCCGGGTGCTCGCCCTGCTCGACGACTGCGCCCGCGAGATCCGCGGCCTCGTCGCCGTCGCCGCCGACCCCGAGGCGTCCCACGACGCCCGGCTGGCCGCCGCCTGCTGGCGGGTGCAGTCGGCGGTGGAGGCCCTGGTGGTGGCGGACGGCGACCGCGCCGCGGGTCCGGCCCCCGCGGTCGCCGCGCACCCCGTGGCCGACACCTCCCCTCCCGCCCTCACCCACCTGCACGGCCTGGAACGGGCCTTGACGGAACTGGCCACACCGCTGCGGACACCGTCCGGATCGCCGTTGGTCGGGGCATGACCGGTCGCTCCGCGCGGGGCACACCGGGGGCGATGCTTGGTCTAGACCTAGCGTGATCGACTGCTACCGTCGGCTCCGGGACGGCACACGACGGAGAGGGGACAGCGGTGGCAGACGGCGGCAGGCGGCAGCGGCGGGCGTACATCGGGTCGTTCACGGCGGCCGGGGGCCCCGGCGTGGTGACCGCCGCGGTGGAGCCGCGCAGCGGCGCGCTGACGGTCCTGAACAGGGTGAACGGCGTGCCCGACCCGTCCTACCTGGCCCTGTCGCCGGGCGGCGGGATGCTCTACGCGGTCAGCGAGACCACCGACGGCGCGGTGGCCGCGTACCGCGTCACCTCCGACGTCCCCGAACCCGCCGGGCCCCCCGTCCCGGTCGATGGGAGCGGGCCCACCCACCTCAGCGTGTACGCCGGGCACGTCCTCACCGCCAACTACGGCTCCGGCAGCGTCACCGCCGTGCCGCTGCACCCCGACGGCAGCCTCGCGGACGCCCCCTCCGGGGTGCTCCAGCACCACGGCTCGGGGCCGCACAGCCCGCGCCAGCAGCAGCCGCACGCCCACCAGGTGCAGCCCGACCCGAGCGGACGGTGGGCGGTCAGCGTGGACCTCGGCACGGACTCCGTGCGCGTCTGCACCCTCACGGACGGCACCCTCGTTCCGCACCGCGAGATCGCCCTGCGGCCCGGCTTCGGCCCCCGGCACCTGGTCTTCCACCCGGCGGGCCGGTACGCCTACGTCGCGGGCGAACTCACACCGGCCGTCACCGTCTGCCGGTGGGACGCAGCCGACGGCACCCTCAAGCCGCTGGCCGAGATGCCGGTGCTGGCCGTCGCGCCGAGCGGGGACGCCTACCCGTCCGGCGTCGTCGCCTCGCCCGACGGCCGCTTCGTGTGGACCGCGACCCGCGGCGAGGACGTGCTGTCCGTGTTCGCCGTCGAGGGCGAGTCGCTGCGCCTCACCGCGACCGTGCCCTGCGGCGGCCACTGGCCCCGGGCGCTCACCGAGTCGGACGGCGTCCTGTACGTCGCCAACGAACGCTCCGGGGACGTGACCTGGTTCCGCGTCGACCCTGACACCGGCCTGCCGATGCGCGCCGGGTCCGTCGCGGTGCCCGCGGCGTCCTGCGTGGTCGTACGGACGGGCGGGGTGACGGACGGGGTGACGCCGTAGCCGCCTGCGGCGCCGCGGGCGCCGCCGAGTCGACGCCGTGGAGCCGATGCCGCTGGGCCGGCTACGGCGCCCGGCGGGCGCCGTCGAGCTGTCGCCGCCGGATCGTCGACCGCGCCGGGTCGGAGGTGCGCCGTAGACGACGCCGGGCCCGCTTCCCGGGGAGGGGAGCGGGCCCGTGACCTGCGCGGGGCAGGGCGGCGGTCAGGTCAGCGCACCGGGGCGCCCTGCGGCTGCTGCGGGGCGATGCCGAGCGCCGTCGTGTACTTGGCGAGCGCGAGCTTGCCGATCGCCGGGTACGGGCCGAGCGCCTCCGAGGCGGAGCAGCCCGCCTCCCGCGCGGCCTCCTCGACCAGCGCCGCGTCGATCTCCGGCCCGATCAGGTACGGCGCCAGCGCCAGCTGCTGCGAACCCGCGGCACGCAGCTGCTCGGCCACCGACGTGATCGAGCCCTCCTGGTCGAGCGCGGCGGCCATCACCGGCACCGCGAGCCGCGCGGCCAGCAGCATCCCGGTGATCCCGGCCGCCTGCACGGCCTCCTCGCCGCCCACGGAGGCCAGCACGATGCCGTCGGCGGCGGTCGCCACCGTGAACAGCCGGGCCCGGTCGGCGCGGGCCAGACCCGCCTCCGACAGGCGCACGTGCAGCGCCTCGGCGAGCAGCGGGTGCGGGCCGAGCACGTCGGTCAGCTCGGCCGCCACACGGCTCTCCATCACGGCCTGCCGCACCTGCCGCAGCAGCGCGCTGTCCGGACCGGCCAGCAGCGGCACCACCACGGCGACCGGACCGTCCGGCTCCCTGACGTCCTCCACACCGGCCGCCAGCGCCTGCTCATAGCGGGCGGCGCGCTCGTCGGCGGCGTACGACAGGACGGCCTGGAGCGTGGGGAACTCCTCGTCGTCACCGTCGACGTAACCGATCCGCGCGTCGAGGCCGGGCAGCTCGGAGCGGGCGATGCTCACGATCTCCTCGGCCAGGCCGCGGGTGGCGGCGCTGGGCGTGCCGGGCACCGCGAGGACGAGCGCGGGCGCGCCCTCGGGAGCCGCCAGGGGCTCGGGTCGGCGGTGCCGCCCGGGCTGGCGGGGGCGCGGCATTCGTACTGGCAGGCCGGACGCGGGCCCAGTGGGGGAGCTCATGGCGCCGCATGTTACTTGTTTCCGGTGCTCCCCTGTTCGGGGAGGGGGCAGGTGAGCGGTATCCGTCCGGTTTTGTCTGATGAGTTACTTACGAATCAGAACCGATCGGCCTATTCATCCGTTGATGTGATGCCGTTGCTGGTACGCGTGTCCCTTCCCGATTCGCTCCCGTCACTCCCGATCGGTCACGACGTACAGCAGTTTCGCGTCACGGGGCAGAGTGAGCGTCCCGGTGGCCAGATCGGTGGCGATACGGACGGAACCGAGCAGGGGGTCGCCGTCCGCCGCCACCCGCCGCGCGTGCGGCAGACGCCGGGACAACTCCTCCTCCAGGGGCTTGAGCAGTGCGGCGCCCAGCTTGGACAGGCCGCCTGTCAGCGCCACTCGCGGTGCGCCCCGCGGCGGGCACACGGCGGACACGGAGTCCGCCATGTGCCGGGCCGCCGCGCGCAGGATCGCCGCGGCCACCGGGTCGCCGTCCGCGCAGGCGGCCACCCGGGGCGCGAAGGAGGCGAGGAGGGCGGGGCGGTCCGGGCGCGGATACAGCTGGCCCGGCAACCCCGTCACCGGCCCGAACTGCTCCTCGGCGCAGGCCAGCAGAGCGGCCGAGCCGTCCTCCCGGCCGTCGTGCGCGCGCAGCGCGGCCTCCAGACCGGCCCGCCCGATCCACGCCCCGCTGCCGCAGTCGCCCAGCAGATGACCCCAGCCGTCCGCCCGCCGCCAGGCGCGCAGATCGGTGCCGACCGCGACGAGACCCGTCCCGGCGGCCACCACGGCGCCCGGGCGCACGCCGAGGGCACCGGCGTAGGCGGTGACCGCGTCGGCGGCGAGGGCGACCTCGCGCACCCCGAACTCCCGGCCCAGCAGGGCGGGAAGCTCGGCACGCAGGGCGTCCCCGAGGCTGCCGAGACCGGCGGCCCCGATCACCGCCGTGCCCAGCGCCCCGACGCCGGTCTCCGCGCTCAACGCGCGCGCCATGGGCACCAGCTGCGCCATCAGGTGCTCGGGGTCGATCCCGCGCGCGCCGGTCCGCACGGGCTCCGTGGACTGCCGCTGCCCGAGCACCCCGCGGTCCACCGTCGCGACCACCACCCGGAGGCCGGAGCCCCCCGAGTCCACGGCGAGGACGGCCCGGGTGCCCTCCCCGCCGGGTGTGGTCACGGCAGGCGCCAGTCCACCGGCTGGCCGCCCTGCCGGATCAGCAGGTCGTTGGCGCGACTGAACGGACGCGAGCCGAAGAAGCCGCGGTCGGCCGACATGGGCGAGGGGTGGGCGGACTCCACGGACGGCAGGTCGCCGAGCAGCGGACGGCAGTTGCGGGCGTCCCGGCCCCACAGGATGGACACCAGCGGCTTGCCGCGCCCGGCCAGCGCCCGTATCGCCTGCTCGGTGACCTCCTCCCAGCCCTTGCCGCGGTGCGCGCCCGGCTTGCGCGGGGCCGTGGTGAGCGCCCGGTTGAGCAGCAGGACGCCCTGCCGCGTCCACGGCGTCAGATCGCCGTTGGACGGCTGGGGCAGCCCCAGGTCGGTGTGCAGTTCGCGGTGGATGTTGAGGAGGCTGCCGGGCAGCGGGCGCACCTCGGGCGCGACCGAGAACGACAGCCCCACCGCGTGCCCCGGCGTCGGATACGGGTCCTGACCGACGATCAGGACCCTCACCTCGTCGAAGGGCTGCTGGAAGGCCCGTAGGACGTTCGCCCCCGCCGGGAGGTAGGTGCGTCCCGCGGCGACTTCCGCGCGCAGGAAGTCGCCCATCCCGGCGATCCGTCCGGCCACGGGTTCGAGGGCCTTCGCCCAGCCCGGTTCGACGATCTCATGCAACGGTCGTGGTGCCACGGGCGTCACCCTACTGCCGTACGGGCGGCGGACTTCAACCGGTGCCCGACGCCCGGTGGTTGGCCGTGGCTCATCCGACGACCGCCGCCCGGACACAGAGCACGTCCGGCAGGTGCGCGGCCAGCTGCCGCCAGCTGTCGCCGTCGTCGGCCGAGGCGAACACCTCGCCGTTGCGGTTGCCGAAGTAGACGCCCGCCGGGTCCGCGCCGTCCGTGCACATCGCGTCGCGCAGCACCGTGCCGTAGTGGTCCTCCCGGGGCAGGCCCGCCGTGAGGGGCTCCCAGGTCCTGCCCGCGTCCGCCGTGCGGAACACCCGGCAGCGCCGCCCCGCGGGCACCCGGTCGGAGTCGGCGTTGATCGGGAAGACGTAGGCGGTGTCGCCGCGGTGCGGGTGGGCCGCCACGGTGAAACCGAAGGTGGACGGCAGCCCTTCGCCGATGTCCGTCCAGTGCGCGCCCGCGTCGTCGCTGCGGTACACACCCCAGTGGTTCTGGAGGTACAGCCGGTCCGGCGTCGCCGCGTCCTGCGCGATCTTGTGCACGCACTGCCCGAACTCGGGGTCGGGGTCGGGCAGGAACACCGCCGACACACCGGAGTTGGACGGGCTCCAGCTCGCGCCGCCGTCCGTGGTGCGGAAGACCCCGGCCGTCGACACGGCCACCGTCACCGCGCGCGGGTCCCGCTGGTCGGTGAGGACCGTGTGCAGGCCCTCACCGCCGCCGCCCGGCACCCACTTGGAGCGGGTCGGGTGCTCCCACAGCGGGCGGACCAGCTCGAAGCTCTCGCCGCGGTCCTCGGAGCGGTACAGCGCGGCGGGCTCGGTGCCCGCGTACACCACGCCCGGTTCCGCGGCGGCCGGGTGCAGCTGCCACACCCGCTCCAGCGAGGCCCCCGTGTCCTTGGGGAACTTGACCGCGGGCCGGGCCGGTTCGGTCCAGGTGCGGCCCAGGTCGTCGGAGTGGAACACCGACGGCCCCCAGTGCGCGCTGTCACCCCCGGCCAGCAGCCGTGGGGTGTCACCGCGGGTGTCGATGGCGACCGAGTACACCGCCTGCGCGTTGAAATACGGACTCTCGTCGAACTCCCAGGACCCCCCTGTGCCACCGCTGCGGCGCCCGATGAACAGGCCCTTGCGCGTGCCCACGGCCAGCAGTACCTCGGTCATGCCGATCACCTCCGCGACGTCTCTGTCTCAGACACCGGCCAGTCTGCACCCCACCACTGACAGTCACCCCTCCAACCGGCCGCCCCGCAGGTCAGCGCGGTCTTACGGAAACGCGGAGCGGTCGGGACCGGTCAGTTCCGGTCACCTCCTGCGCGGTGCCGGGGCACGTGGCACCGTCAGGGCGGGGAACCGCGTCCTGAGCACCGGGGGCCCCGGCGCCGTATGGAGGGGGCGGTCGGGGATGTGCACGCGTTCACGAGGAGGAAGCCGCCGGTGGCGTTCCGTGGTCGGGGTGTGGCGAGGGTGTGGCTGTGGCGCTGGCGGCGCGGTCCGCTGCGGCGGCGTGCCGATGCCGTGGAGTGCCGGGTGCTGCTCGGTGCCTGGCTGCTCACCGTCCTCGTCGGTGTGGGCGCCGGTCTGACCGCGGCACACTCCGTCGAACGGCAACTGGCGCGGGAGCGCGCCGAGTGGCACCCCACCACCGCGCGCCTCGCCGGGCACGCACCCGGCCAGCCTGCCGCGGGTGCCGCGGGTGCCGCGGGTGCCGCGGGTGAGCGCGTGTGGTCCACGGTGCGCTGGTCCGGGCCGGACGGCGCCGCGCACTCCGGTCAGGCCCGGGTCCGGCCCGGCAGCCCGGCGGGCACGCCGGTCACCGTGTGGACGGACCGGCGGGGACACCTGGTGACCGAGCCCGCCACCGCGTCCGAGGCCCGCCTGAACGCCTCCGTCGTCGGTGGCCTCGCGGGGTTGAGCGCGGCGGCGGTCCCCTTCCTGGCGGGCCGCGCCGCCCGGTGCCGTCTGGAACAGCGGCGCCTCGACCAGTGGGACGCCGACTGGGCCCGGTTCGACGCGTTGCGGGGGTGGCGGACGGGGTGAGGGGACGAGAAGGCGAAGGGGAGCGGGGCGCGGCAGCGAGGGAGCGCGCGGTGGGGTGACGAGAGGCGCGGGGCGAGGGGGCGCCGAGAGCCAGGGGCGTTGGAGCGCCCCCGCGGGCGCGGTCGCGTCAGTCCCGTACGCCCAGCGCCCGCCCCAGCACCGCCCCCACGTCCGCCGTCGCGGGCAGCGTGCCGAACGCGTGCCCCCAGTCGCCGCCGAGGCGGGAGGCGCAGAAGGCGTCGGCCACCGCGGGCGGGGCGTGGCGGACCAGGAGGGACGCCTGGAGGGTGAGCGCCATCAGCTCGACCAGGCGGCGGGCACCGGCCTCGGACGCCTCGGTGAGCGCGTCCTTGAGGCGGGTCACGGCCGCGTCCAGCCGCGCGTCAGCGCCCCGCGCGAGGGCCAGCTCCCCGAACAGGGCCTCCGCGGTGGCCGGTTCGCGGCCCAGCGCCCGCAGCACGTCCAGGGCGTTGACGTTGCCCGACCCCTCCCAGATCGACAGCAGCGGCGCCTCCCGGTAGTGCCGGGGCATCCCGGACTCCTCCACGTAGCCGTTGCCGCCCAGGCACTCCAGGGCCTCCGCGGTGAACGCCGGGCCGCGCTTGGTGACCCAGTACTTGCCCACGGCGGTGGCGATACGGCGGAACGCCCGCTCGGCGTCGTCCCCGCGCCCGGCCCGGTCGGCGGCGCCCGCCAGCCGCAGGGCCAGGGTGGTGGCGGCCTCCGACTCCAGGGCGAGGTCGGCGAGGACGTTCCGCATCAGCGGCTGGTCGGCGAGGGCGGCTCCGAACGCGGTCCGGTGCCGCGCGTGGTGGCCCGCCTCCACGAGGGTCTTGCGCATCAGCGTCGCCGACGCCATCACGCAGTCCAGGCGGGTGCAGTTGACCATCTCGATGATGGTCTTCACGCCCTGCCCCTCCGGGCCGACCCGCCAGGCCACCGTCCCGTCGAACTCGGGCTCGGAGGAGGCGTTTGACCGGTTGCCGAGCTTGTCCTTCAGCCGCTGGACGCGGAAGGCGTTGCGGGTGCCGTCGGGCAGCACGCGCGGCACCAGGAAGCAGGACAGCCCGCCCGGGGCCTGCGCGAGCACCAGGAACACGTCGCACATCGGCGCCGACGTGAACCACTTGTGCCCACGCAGCGTGAAGACGCCCTCTTCGGCCGTCGGGGTGGCCGTCGTCGTGTTGGTCCGTACGTCGGAGCCGCCCTGCTTCTCCGTCATCCCCATGCCCGCCAGCAGTCCGCGCTTCCGGGCCGGGACGCGCAGCCCGGGGTCGTACTCCCGGCTCGTCAGCAACGGCTCGTAGAGCTTCGCCAGCTCCGGCTCGCGGCGCAGCACCGGTACCGCCGCGTACGTCATCGACGTGGGGCAGCCGTGCCCGGCCTCCGTGTGGCCCCAGACCAGCCCGCCCGCCGTACGGGCCACATGGGCGCCGGGACGGTCCTCCGCCCAGGGCGCGCCCGCGAGGCCTTCCGCGACCGCGACCCGCATCAGGTGGTGCCAGCTCGGGTGGAAGTCCACCTCGTCGACGCGGTGGCCGTAGCGGTCGTGGGTGCGCAGCACCGGCTCGTGCCGGTTGGCCAGCTCGCCCCACTCCTGCGCCTCGGCGCTCCCGGCCCGCCGGCCGAGGCGCCGGATGCCCTCCTCGGCCCATCCGGCGCCCTCCCGCCGCAGCCCCTCCAGGAGGGCGGCGTCGTCGGAGGCGTCGTACGGGGCCAGGGGAGGGGGCTGGTTGGTGACGTCATGGGTGGCGGTCATGGCGCCATGTTGCATCCTGGCTGCGGCTGTATCAATAGCGCAACAGGGACGCTTTGCGTACAGTACCGGGCCATGTCCCTGAACGCGTCCGAGCCGCGGGTCGGCGGCCTCGCGCTGCGTCCGCTGTCCGCGCGGTCGGTCGTGCTGAGCCTGCTGCTCGGCGCGCATCCGCCCGAGCTGCCGGTGCGGGACCTCGTGCGCGCGGTGGAGCCGTTCGGGGTCGGCGCGTCCACCCTGCGGGCCGCGCTCAGCCGGATGGTGGCCGCCGGTGACCTGCGGCGCGCCGACGCCGTGTACCGCCTCAGCGACCGGCTGCTGGAGCGCCAGCACCGCCAGGACGACGCCGTACGGCCCCGCACGCGCGCGTGGGACGGCGACTGGGAGACGGTCGTCATCACGGCGACGGGGCGCGGGCCCGCCGAACGGGCCGAGTTGCGGGCCCGGCTCACCGCCCTGCGGCTGGCCGAGCTGCGGGAGGGCGTGTGGCTGCGGCCCGCCAACCTCGACCGTCCGCTGCCGCGGGAGCTGGAGCGCGTCGCCGAGCTGTGCGCGGCGCGTCCCGCGCGGGACCCGCGCGAGCTGGCCGCGCGGCTGTGGCCGCTGACGGACTGGGCCGCCACCGCCCGCGCGCTGCTCGCCGAGGTCGGCGGCGGCGCTGAGGCCGAGGGGAGTCCTGGAGGGGCCTCGGGTGCGCGGCGGGACCCGGCCGCCCGGCTCACCGTCTTCGCGGCCGTCGTACGCCATCTGCTCGCCGACCCCGTGCTGCCCGCCGGGCTCCTCCCGGCCGACTGGCCAGGCGCGGCGCTACGGGGCGTCTACGGGGCCTACCAGCGGGAGCTGACGCGGGTGGTGGCGGGCCGGGCGTGATGCGGCGGCCGTACGCGGCAGGTGCGGGAACGCCGGTACGGCCGCCCTCACCGTGGGGGGTCAGCGGTAGGTGATGTCCGAGTTGCTGTAGAGGCAGTTGGTGCTGTCGGGGCCCGTCCCCACGGCCGTGTTGTTGTTGTACTTCTGGCAGGGGACGACCTTGCGGCTGGCGTCGTTCAGGATGGTGATGCCGCGCAGGGTCGCGACGTCGTCGCGGTTGACGTTGATGCCGACGATCCGCGCGGTGGACCCGGTCCCGGTCACCTCGATGGTGTTGAGGTTGACCCGGCGGGTGTACTGCGTGGAGCAGTCGCCGCAGGAGCGGTACAGCGTCTTGAACTCCCGCACGGCGAAGTCGGAGATGTTCGCGGTGCCGCCGCCGTTGTGCTGGAAGACCTTGTCGGCGGCCTTCTTGGCGCCGCCGCCGCGCACGGTGTAGACGGCGTTGGTGCCGCCCCGGAAGGTCGCGGCGTCCTCGCCGACGTCCTCCCACCAGACGTTCTCCAGCGTGCAGCTGCCCGTGCAGTGGATGCCGTCGGCGCCGGGGTAGCCGATGACCACGTTCCGCAGGGTGGCGCCGTCCGCGAGCCGGAAGATCGGGTCCTGGCCCTCCTCCTGGCCGCCGGAGGCCAGGTCGCCGGTGCCGTAGTAGCGGATCATGCCGCCGTCCCGGACGCCGGAGACGGAGATGGTGGCGCTCACGCCCTGGCTGCCGCTCGGAGTCGGCCAGGTGGCGGCACTCGCGGGAGCGGTTCCAGTGGTCATGATCATGCCAACCGAGAGGCCGAGGGTCGCCAGCCCGCCGGTCAGCGCGCGCCCTTTGGCGCGCCTTCGTGTCGCGGTCATGTCCCGAGTCCTTCTCTCTTCGTGGGGGGCGCGGTCGTGGGGTACGCGCGAGATCAGCCCGGGTCCGTGAATGTCGTCCATGTACTTGACCCGAGGATCCATGGATCCGCCCTGGCTCTGTGCGGGCGGGTCGTGTCGCTGAACGGAAAGTAGAGGGCAAGCGCTTTCTGGTCAACGGCTCGCGCAGAACGTGTCCGGGGGGAGCGTGCTGTGCCCGAAAGGGCCGTGGGAGCGCTTCCATGACGGCCGTGCCCATGCCACCATTCCTGGTGCTCCCCTCAGCGATGCCCCCCGTCGACGCCCCGTCGACGGCTCCCCGAGCCGCCATCACGAAGGGACGACCCCGTCGTGCCCCACCGCACTCCCACCCCTGCCCGCCGCCCCCGGCGTCCGGCGCTCGTCGCGCTCCTCGCGGCGCTGCTGCCGCTCCTCGCGACCCTGTTGGCCACCGCGCCCCCGGCCGCCGCCCGCGCGCAGGCCCCCACCGCGCAGCTCACCGAGGTCACCGGCTTCGGCAGCAACCCGAGCAACCTCCAGATGTACCTGTACGTCCCCGACAGCGTCACCGCGCACCCGGCGGTCGTCGTCGCTGTCCACTACTGCACCGGGTCGGGACCGGCCATGTACTCCGGCACCGAGTACGCCTCGCTGGCCGACGAGTACGGCTTCATCGTCGTCTACCCGTCGGTCACCCGCGCGAGCAAGTGCTTCGACGTCTCCTCGCCGCAGGCGCTGCGCCGGGGCGGCGGCAGCGACCCGGTCGGCATCAAGTCGATGGTCGACTGGGTGACCCGGACCTACGACGCCGACCCCGACCGGATCTTCGCCACCGGCATCTCCTCCGGCGCGATGATGACGAACGTGCTGCTCGGGGTGTACCCGGACGTGTTCGCGGCGGGCGCCGCCTTCGCGGGCGTACCGTTCGGCTGCTTCGCCACCACCGACGGCTCCGAGTGGAACAGCGCCTGCGCCAACGGCACCGTGACCCACACCCCGCAGCAGTGGGGCGACCTCGTGCGCGCCGCCTACCCCGGGTACGCCGGTCCCCGGCCGCGGATGCAGCTGTGGCACGGCACCGCGGACGACGTGCTGCGCTACCCCAACTTCGGCGAGGAGGTCAAACAGTGGACGAACGTGCTGGGCGTCTCCCAGACCCCGGCCGCCACGGACACCCCCGCCTCGGGCTGGACCCGCACCCGCTACGGCGGCACCGGTGACCAGGCCCCCGTCGAGGCGGTCAGCCTCCAGGGGGTCGGCCACAACGTGTACGCGTGGGGCATGGCCGCCCGCGTCCTGACCTTCTTCGGCCTGGACGGCGACGGACCGGCGCCGGAGCCGGAGCCCGGCGGCTGCCGGGTGACCGCCACCGTCAACGCCTGGAACACGGGTCTGACGGCCTCCCTGACCATCACCAACACCGGGACCACCGCCGTACGGGGCTGGCAGCTCGGCTTCACCCTGCCCGGCGGCCAGACGATCACCGGCGGCTGGGGCGCCACGTACACGCCCGCCACCGGGACGGTGACCGCCACCAACGCCTCGTACAACGGCACGATCGAGCCAGGCGCGAGCGTCAGCATCGGCTACCAGGCGAACCACGGCGGCAACAGCGGCGCGCCGGGCGCCTTCACCCTCAACGGGGCCGCCTGCGGCTGACCGCGTCCCTGAGGCGGTCGCCAGTACGTTCCCCCCGTGGTGACCGCCGTCCGACCCGGGCGGCGGTCACCAGCGGCTTTCCGGCTCGACTTGTCACTTCCGGTACGGATGACGACCCGTTTCGCGGGCACTCGGGGTCCACCAGAGTGATCTGCCGGGAGGTGTGGGGAGCCATGACAGCGGAGAAGTCGTCCTCGTCCGGCCTTCCGTGGCCGCTGCGCGGCGCGGTGTCGGTGCTGGGCCGGGTGCCCGGCGCGGGGGTCGTGGGCAAGGTGGCCGAGGGCACGCTGAACACGGTCGGGGCGGTGTCGCCGCGCGGCCGGAGGATCGCCGTCTACACCGGCGCCGGGGTACTGGGCGTCGCCGGGATCGTGGAGTGGCCCGTCGCCGTGACGGGGGCGGCCGTCGCCTGGCTCACCCAGCCGAAGCCGCGCCCCGCCGCCACCGACACCGACGCCACCGACTCCGACACCGACGCCACTGAAGGGAAGGCGGCCGTCCAGCCGTCCGGGCACCGGGACGTGCCCAAGCCCTCCGAGGTCGCCGCGTCCTTCCACGCGCCCACCGTCCCGGACACGCCGTCCGGGAAGCTGGAGTCCGCCAAGCACGCGCCCGCGCGGCCCGGCGCCAGCGCCAGGAGCTGAGGGAGCACCATGGCACTGGCTCTGCTGACAGGACCGTCGTCGGGCGTCTCCGGGGCGCTGCTCGCGGCGCCCCGGCTGCTCGCGCGCGGAGCCGCACCCGCGGTGGGCGCGGCGGCGGGCGCGGTGGCCGGGACCGCGCGGGCGGGCGCACGCGGCGCCGACGCCGTGGTCAGGGTGGCCCGGGTCGGCCGCAACGCGCTGCCCGGCGGTGGCCCCGCGTGGCGCTCCGGGCGGCGGGCGCACCTCGCGCTGCGGCCCGCGCACGGGGAGCGGCTGCGCCGGGCGGGCGGACTGGAGAGCGCCGCGCGCCGGGTCGCCGCCACCCTGGCCGAGCATCCGGACGTCGCCTACGCCTACTGGGACGGCGGGCTGGCCCGCCTCGTGGTGGTCGCCACCGAGGACGCGCTGACCGACCGGGTGCTGGACAGGGCCACCGACCTGGCCGAGCGGCACGGCCTCGGCCCCGAGGACGAGGCCGTCGAGGAGTTCGCGCACCCGGGCGACCCGGCCGAGGTGCGCACGGTCGCCGCGGCCCTCGCCGCCGACGCGGCCGGGGCCGCCGCCGCGGTCACCGCGTCCGTCCTGCGGCTGCCGCCCCTGCCCCGCCATGTGACGGCCCTGGTGACGCTGTTGCGGGAGAACCCCCGGTTCCGCGGCTGGCTGCGCGCCCGGCTCGGCCGCTCCCGCATGGACCTGGTCCTCGCCGCCGCGAACGCCGCGACCCACGGCGCCGGTCAGACCCCCGTGGCGCTGCTGCTGGACGGGACCCTGCGCGGCTTCCAGCTCGCGGACACGGTCGCGCGGGCGGCGGCCTTCGACGCCGTACACGACGAGCTGTGCGCGCCCGGACGCGCCGACGTGGCCGCCGACCGCTGTCCGCGTCCGCCGCTGCGCACCTCACCGGCGCAGGAGTACGCCGCCCACGCCTCCACCGGGAGCGTGCTCGGCGCCGCCGCGACGCTGCTGGCCAAGCAGGACGCGGCGGAGGCGGCGGAGGCGGTGCTCGCCGGGTCGCCCAAGGCCGCCCGCTACGGGCCCGCCGCCTTCCACGCGGCGCTCGGCACCGCGGTCGCCCGCACCGGCATCCTGGTGCGGGACACCGACCGCCTGTGGCAGCTGGAGACCGCCCAGACGCTGGTGCTGCACCCCAGCGCCCTGCACACCCCCGAGGAGGGCGTCGACCCGTGGGCGGAGGCCGTGCTGGACGCCGCCCGGCGGGCCCGGCTGCGGGTCGTCGTGGTGGAGGACCCCGCGCTCGGCGACTTCACCGCCCTCGCCGACCACGTCGTGAGCGGCGACCGGCCGCTGGAGGAGGTGGTGCGCCGGATGCGGGACCGCGGCGGCGTGATCACCGTCGCCCGGCCGCGCTCCGCCGACGACGGCGAGGTGCTCACCGGGCTGCTCGGCGGGGACGTGGCCGTCGCGCTCGCCGACCAGGACGCCGCCGTCGTCTGGGGCGCCGACGTGGTCGCCCCGCACGGCCTGCCCGACCTGTGGCGGCTGCTCACCGCCGTACCCGCCGCCCGCGCGGTCGGCCGCCGCGCCCAGACCCTCGCCCGGTCAGGCGCGGCCCTCTCCGGGCTGCTCGTGGCCGTGGGGGAGTCCCGCGGGAAACGCCGCCCCCTGGTCCCCGGACTACGGCACCTGCCCGTCGACGTGAGCGCCGCCGTGGCCCTCCTCGGCGGGGCCCGCTCCGCGCTCGGCGTGTCGCTGGCCCGCGCCCCGCACCCGCGGCCCCGCGTCGCCTGGCACGCCCTGCCGCCGGACGAGGTGCGGAACCGCCTGGAGCGGACGCGGGAGGCGGCACCCGCCCCGCTGGAACAGGCCGCCTCGCGGGTCCGCAAGGCCGTGGACACCGCGGCCAAGGTCCCCCCGCTCGCCCCGCTGCGCTGGACCGCGCAGCTCGCGCACGCCGTACGCGGCGAACTCGACGACCCGCTCACCCCCGTCCTCGCGGTCGGCTCGGCCGCCTCCGCGATCCTCGGCTCCATCGTGGACGCCCTGCTCGTCGTCGGCGCCCTCGACCTGAACGCCCTGGTCGGCGGCGTCCAGCGGCTGCGCGCCGAACGGGCGCTGTCCGGTCTGGTCGCCGAGCAGAAGCAGAAGGCGCGGGTCGCGGACGGCGAGACCGAGGGCCCGGCGCACACCGTCGACGCCGTGAAACTGCACCCCGGCGACGTGATCGAGCTGAAGGGCGACGACGTCGTCCCCGCCGACGCGCGACTGCTGTGGGAGGACGGTCTGGAGGTCGACGAGTCCGCGCTGACCGGCGAGTCCCTGCCGGTGGACAAGCAGACCGACCCGACCCCGCGCGCCCCCGTCGCCGACCGCCGCTGCATGGTCTTCGAGGGAACGACCGTGGTCGCCGGGCACGCCCGCGCCGTGGTCGTGGAGACCGGCGAACGCACCGAGGCCGCCCGCGCCGTGCACCTGGCCGCCCGTACCCCGCCCGCCGCCGGAGTGCAGGCGCGGCTCCAGGAACTCACCCGCAAGGCGCTGCCGTTGACGTTCGCGGGCGGCGCCGCGGTGACCGGCCTGGCGCTGCTGCGCGGTACGCCCATCAGGCAGGCCGTCAGCGGGGGCGTCGCCGTCGCGGTGGCCGCCGTCCCCGAGGGCCTGCCGCTGGTGGCGACGGTGGCGCAGCTCGCCGCCGCGCGTCGGCTCAGCAGCAGGGGGGTGCTGGTGCGCGCCCCGCGCACGCTGGAGGCGCTCGGCCGGATGGACACGCTCTGCTTCGACAAGACCGGCACCCTCACCGAGAACCGGCTGCGCCTGGTCCGGGTCACCGACGCCGACGGCACCGCCCGCAAGCCGGACGAGGCCCGCGAAGACGTCACCCTGCGCACCGCCGTCCGCGCCTGCCCGCAGCTCAACGGCGGTTCCGGCAAGCCCGTCCACGCCACCGACGAGGCCGTCCTCGACGCGGCCGGACGCGACGACCCGGGCTGGACCCAGACCGAGGGCCGCCCGTTCGAGGCTGGCCGTGGCTACGCCGCCGCCGTGGGCCGTACCGAGGACGGCCAGCGGGTGCTGGTGGTCAAGGGCGCGCCGGAGGTCATCCTGCCCGCCTGCGCCGACCTGCCCGGCCACGCTTCCGAGGGCGCGCACGACCTCGCCGCCGACGGACTGCGCGTCCTCGGCGTGGCGCGCCGGGTGCTGACCGACGCCGAGCAGGACTCCGCCGTACTCGAAGAGCCCCTGCGCGACCTGGAGTTCACCGGGCTGCTCGCCCTGGCCGACGTGGCGCGCGACACCTCCACCGCGCTGGTCAGCGGGCTGCGCGAGGCGGGCGTACGGCCGGTGATGCTGACCGGCGACCACCCGCAGACCGCGCGGGCGATCGCCGTCGAGCTGGGCTGGCCCGAGGACACCGCCGTGATAACCGGCGACGAACTCGCCGCCGCCGACCGCTCGGAGCGCTCCCGGCTGCTGCACGGCGTCGACGTCGTCGCCCGGGTGGCGCCGGAGCAGAAGCTCCAGGTCGTGGAGGCGCTGATGGACGCGGGCCGGGTGGTCGGCATGGTCGGCGACGGCGCCAACGACGCCGCCGCCATCCGCGCCGCCGACATCGGCGTGGGCATCAGCGCCCGGGGCTCGGCCGCCGCGCGCAACGCCGCCGACCTGGTGCTCACCAGCGACGACCTCACCGTCCTGGTCGAGGCGGTCGCCGAGGGCCGTGCCCTGTGGCACAGCGTCGCGGACGCCGTCGCGATCCTGATCGGCGGCAACGCGGGCGAGATCGGCTTCGGCGTCGTCGGCACCCTGCTCGCCGGGTCCGCGCCGCTGTCCACCCGTCAGATGCTGCTGGTGAACCTGTTCACGGACCTGTTCCCGGCGATGGCGGTGGCCGTCACCCCGCAGAGGGAGCCGGAGGAGGACGCGTCCGCCCTGGAGGTGGCGGGCAGCGCGCCGCTCGGCAACGAACTCCTCGGCGAGCCGTTGCTGAAGCAGATCCGCGACCGTGCGCTGACGACGTGTCTGGGCGCCGTGACCGCCTGGCTGATCGGCCGCTTCACCCCGGGCACCGCCCGCCGCTCCACGACCATGGCCCTGTGCGGCGTGGTCGGTACGCAGCTGGCCCAGACCCTCGCCGACCGCCGCGACAGCCCCCTGGTCCGCGCCACCTCCCTGGGCTCCGCCGCCGCCCTGGTCGCCCTGATCCAGACGCCGGGCCTCAGCCAGGCGCTCGGCTGCACGCCGCTGGGTCCGGTCGCCTGGGCCGGGGTGGCCGCGGCCATCGCCGTGGCGGTGACCGGCCAGCGGGCCCTGCCGCGCCTGGAGCAGGCGGTCGCCACCCTGCGCCGTACCGCTTAGGGCGGGTGGCGGAAGTCCCGCCTGCCGCCCGACGCCCGGCCCGTCCTCTCGCCGCACCGGGCGAAAGCCCACGTACCACCACAGGACGAGGGGTGCATCGCGGTGGGGCACGAGGGCCTTTCTGTTCGGTGTGGACGTCGCAGTCCACACCGAACCGGAAGGCCCCCACCCGTTCAAGATCCCTCAGCCGAGACCCGGCTCACCCGTCCACAACCTGCTCGGAAGCGCGGACGGACGCCACGGGTGCCCCGCGCGGACGCGCGCACGAGGCTACGAAGCCCGTCGCGCCGCCGTCCGCAGCGAGTCCCAGTCCGGCAACTTCACCACACGCCGCCCCAGCGAGGCCCCCAGCTCCGCCTCGGCCCGCTCGATGGCCCGCCACCCCGTCCACCCCACCGGCTCGATCCCGAGCGCCCGCAGCGCCGTGAGGGAATCCTCCGGGACCTCCGCGCGTACGAGGGTGGCGGCGTCCGCGAGCAGCGAGGCCACCGTCTCCTTGGCGCAGGGCCGGTTGGTGCCGATGACCCCGGTCGGGCCCCGCTTGATCCAGCCCGCCACGTACTCGCCCGGCGCCGCCGCGCCCCCGCGCAGCACCCGCCCGGCCGACTGCGGCACCGTCCCGTGCTCGGCGTCGAACGGCAGCCCCGCCAGCGGCACCCCGCGGTAGCCCACCGACCGCAGCACGAGCTGCGCCGGCACCTCCTCGTAGCGCCCCGTGCCCACCACCCCGCCCCGCCCGTCCGGCACCGTGTGCTCGAAGCGCACCGCGCCCACCCGCCCGCCGTCGGCGAGCAGTTCCACCGGCCGCAGGAAGAACCGCAGCCGGACCCGCCGCGCGGCACCCCGCGGCGTCCGCTCCGCCCAGTCCCGCAGCACCTCGACGTTCCGGCGCCGCGCGGCGGGCAGCGCGGACGGGTCGGCGTACGCCGGGTCCAGGGCCAGCTCCGCCGGGTCCACCAGGACGTCGGCGCCGGGCAGGGCGCCCAGTTCGCGCAGCTCCTTGGTGGTGAACCGGGCCTGCCCGGGACCGCGCCGCCCCACCATGTGGACGTCGGTGATCCGGCTCGCGGTGAGCGCGGTCAGCGCCGACTGCGGCATGTCGGTCGGGCTCAGCTCCGCCGCGCCGCGCGCGAGGATCCGGGTGACGTCGACGGCCACGTTGCCCACGCCGATCACCACGGCCGAGCGGGCGCCGAGGACGAAGGAGTCGGCGGCGTCCGGATGGGCGCTGTACCAGGACACGAACTCCGTCGCCGAGAAGCTCCCCGGCAGGTCCTCGCCGGGGATCCCGAGCCGCCGGTCGGCCGCCGCGCCCACGCAGTACACCACCGCGTGGTACAGCTCCCGCAGCCGCTCCACGGGCACCCCGCCGGGCCCGACCTGCACCCCGCCGAGGAACCGCACCCGCTCGTGCTCAAGCACCGTACGCAGGGTGCCCTGGAGCGACTTGATCTTCTCGTGGTCCGGGGCCACGCCGTACCTGACCAGCCCGTACGGGCACGGCAGCCGGTCCAGGACGTCCACGAGCACCCCGGGGTCCTGCTGGACCAGCCCCTGGGCGGTGTAGACCCCGCTGGGTCCGGAGCCGACGACGGCGACACGAAGCACTGCGGAACTCCTCGTCCGAGGGATTCATCAGGCGATCGATGACGCCTCCAGCATGGCACCGGGGCGGTTGCGCTGACAGAGGGCGGGAGCGCGTGTCCGTTCGTATGGAATGTGATCATGCGGTTACGTTGCGCGTATGCTCGAAGCATCCTTTCTTCATCTTTCTGATCGCCATCCGGCGGACGGCGATGTCTCCGTGGGCCCGGCGTGGGAAGTGCGGGAGGACGCCGGTGCGACGACCTGGTTGCCGGTGCGGCTGACGTTCGCCGACGGCGCCGAGGTCGCCGCCGTCGCGGTGGTGTCCGGCGGGTGTGTCCGCCTTGAGGAGGTACGCGCCCGGCCCGCGCTCTCCCTCGACGACCTGACGGTGCTCGCCGACTGGCTGGAGGGGCCGCTGGCGGACGCGTGCGGGGCCGGGGGCCCACCGTCGGGTGACGGTGACGGTGACGGTGACGGTGACGGTGACGGTGACGGCGGGGCGCGGCGCGCCCGGCCCGGCTGGCCGCGGGGGACCGAGGGACGGTGGCTGGTCGCGCGGGAGTACCGGACGGCCCAGGAACAGGGCGTGGACCCCGTTCTCGCGGTGATGCGCGCGACCGGACACAGCCGCCGCGGGGCGCTCCGGCTGATCGCGGGGGCGCGTGCCGTGGGCTTCCTGAACCCGCGTCACGCGCGCCCCTGACGCCCCGGCCCACCGGCCGGCGGGACGTCAGAGCAGCTTGCGCATCCGGGTGATCTCGCTGGTCTGCTGGGCGATCACGTCGTCCGCCATCTCCTCCACGCGGACGTTGTTGCCCTGCGCCTTCACGTCCGTGGCCATCGTGATCGCCCCCTCGTGATGGGTGATCATCAGGGTGAGGAAGAGCTGGTCGAAGGCGGCACCGCGCGCGGCCCGCAGCTTCTCCAACTGCGCCTCGGTCGCCATCCCGGGCATCGACCCGTGGTCATGCCCGCCCTCGTCCCCGTCGCCCTCCTTCTCCTTGCCGTACTGGGTGAGCCAGCCCTCCATGGCGCCGATCTCCGGCCCCTGCGCGGCCGATATCCGCTCCGCCAGCGCCGTGACCTTGGACGACTCGGCGCGGTCCGGGACGAGTTCGGTCATCACCAGGGCCTGCGCGTGGTGCTCGATCATCATCCGTACGTAGGACACGTCGGCGGAGTTGGGGGTGTCGTCGTCGGAGCGGTGCTCGGCCGCCTCCTCGGCGGACATCGTGCGGTTCTCCTCCCCGGGCCTGCCGGGCACCAGCACGGAGGGACCGCTCGCCGCGTCCGGCGCGGGTTCCGAGCCGGAGTCGCAGGCGCCGAGGGCGAGGGCGGCGAGGGCGGCGAGGGCGGCGGGGACGTAACGGACACGGCGGGCATGGCGGTTGGGCACGACGACCTCCTGTAGCAGGCGCACGGGCTGACACCTCGTGAGTGTCGACGACCGTCCTAGGGCGTGCTGTGAGAGCCCCGCCTGCCGCCCGGCGTCCGGCACTCCCCCACGCTCTTCGAGCAGGGGCCCCACTCGCCGCACCGGGGGGAGCCCACGTAACCACCCACAGTACGAGGGCTTCCGCCCGGCACGCCGGGAGCACGCTCCCCCAGGCTCTCGGCTCCGCTTGAGCAGGGGCCCCATGGCGCCGCTCGGCCCGCCCTGCGGGCGGACGACGGGACTTTCGCAACACGTCCTAGCACTGTTCCGCGCCTCATTGATCGAAACCCCAACCGCGGCTCCAAATACCTCTTTTGAACCGGACATGTCCAGGCTCATACTTCGTTGATCCGTGCACCGTTCTTCGTGAACGGAACGAGGGAGGAAGCAGTGACCCTGTCGAACGATCCCCGAACGCGGCACAGACGCCTCGGCGTCGCCACGGCGGCCGTCGGCCTCCTGGCGGCCCTGCTCACCGCCCACCCCGCGGTGGCCACCCCCGACCCCGGCGACGCGCCGCCCGCCCGGGAGGGCGTCTCCCGCACCACGCAGGAGCAGGTCAGGGAAGCGATCTCCGAGGGCGACATACCCGGCCAGGACGAGATCGTCCACTCCGCCAACGTCGAGCACCTCACCAACATCCCGAAGGACCTGCTGCCCGGCTTCAACTCGGACCTCGCCTTCCAGGGCAGGTACGCCTTCGCGGGCAACTACGACGGCTTCCGCATCTTCGACATCAGCGACCCGGCGGCGCCCGAGACGGTCGCCCAGGTGCTGTGCCCCGGCTCCCAGAACGACATCTCCGTCTCCGGGAACCTGCTGTTCCTGTCCACCGACTCCTCGCGCAGCGACGACAGCTGCAACAGCACCACGCAGCCGGTGACCGAGAAGTCCTCCTGGGAGGGCGTGAAGGTCTTCGACATCAGCGACAAGCGCAACCCGAAGTACGTCGCCGCCGTCGAGACCGCCTGCGGCTCGCACACCCACTCGCTGGTGCCCGAGCGCCGCAACGTCTACGTCTACGTCTCCTCGTACTCGCCGAACGCCGCCTACCCCGACTGCCAGCCGCCGCACGACGGCATCTCGGTCATCAAGGTGCCGCGGCACGCGCCCGAGAAGGCGGCCGTGGTGAGCTTCCCGGTGCTGTTCCCGGGTGAGGGCCCCGACGGCGGCGGCAACCCGGGCGCGCCCACCAACCCGGGCGTCTCCAAGACCACCGGCTGCCACGACATCACGGTCCTGCCCTCCAGGGACCTCGCGGCGGGCGCCTGCATGGGCGACGGCATCCTGATGTCCGTCAGGGACCCGGAGCACCCCAAGGTCATCGACCGGGTGCAGGACAACGTCAACTTCGCGTTCTGGCACTCGGCGACCTTCAACCAGAACGCGAGGAAGGTCGTCTTCACCGACGAGCTGGGCGGTGGCGGCGGCGCCACCTGCGACGAGGAGACCGGCCCGAACCGCGGCGCCGACGGCATCTACGACATCGTCGGCAAGGGTGAGAAGAGCAAGCTGGTCTTCCGCAGCTACTACAAGATCCCGCGCCACCAGGCCGACACCGAGAACTGCGTCGCCCACAACGGCTCGCTGATCCCGGTCAAGGGCAAGGACCTCATGGTCCAGGCGTGGTACCAGGGCGGTGTCTCCGTCTGGGAGTTCACCGACTCGGCCCACCCCAGGGAGATCGCCTACTTCGAACGCGGCCCGCTCAGCACCACCAGCCTGGTCGTGGGCGGCTCCTGGTCGGCGTACTACTACAACGGCCACATCTACTCCAACGACATCGCCAAGGGCTTCGACGTCCTGAAGCTCAGCGACCGGCGGACCGACCCGGCCAAGCGGGTGCGGCTCGGGGAGCTGAACGTGCAGACCCAGCCGGACTACTTCGACTGATCCCCGGCCGTGTCACCCGTCGCACCCGTCGCACCCGTCTGATCCGTCGCGCCTGTCGCGAAGAACCGCGACAGGTCGTCGCGGCACGCCCCGCCGGACGCCGCCGCGGCCTCCGGCGGGGCTCCGTGCCGCCAGTCGAGCTGGTAGCGCTTGAACAGCTCGGCCCGCAGGGGCCGCACCGGCATCCCCACGTTCGGCAGCACCATCGCGTACACCGCGCCCATCAACAGGGCGCGCAGCATCGGGTAGTCGGTGTCGACCTCGCACGAACCGTGCCGGACCACGGTGTCCCGCAGCAGCTCCGCGAGCCGCTGCTGCTCCGGGCACTGCACGAACCCCTCGGAGTCGAGCAGCCCCGCCATGTGCTGACGCATCAGCACCGGCCGGTCCCTGGCCAGGCCCAGGATCGCGTCGATGGCCCGTGCCATCCGCTCCCGCCCGTCGTCGGTGTGCGGCTCGCCCTCCAGCGCCTCCTCCAGCGTGCGGTGCATCAGCCGGTGCACGGCCGACTGCACCAGCTGGCGCTTGCCGGGGAAGTAGTACGACACCAGTCCGCGGGCCGACCCCGCCCGGTCGGCGATGTCCGCCAGCGTCGTGGCCTCGTACCCGCGCTCGGCCACGACCTCAACGGCCGCCTGGAGCAGCCGTTCCCGGGAACGTCGCCGCAACTCTTCATTGACCGCGGGGCTACGAGGGGACATGCTGGACTCCGACGTTGGCTGGCTGCCAGCCAACTATACTCAGAGCGTCCGGTGCGGCCGTCGGCCGGGCCGGTACGGCCGTTCCGCTCTGGGCGACGCGGGGGATCGTCCAGAGCGGAACGGCGTTTTTCACGCCCGTCCGGCGGGCCCTTCGGGCGCTACCAGGCCGAGCACCGGACGCAGCCCGTCGGGCCGTTCGGCGACCGGCAGGTGGTCCACGAAGCGCACCCGGCAGCCC
This sequence comes from Streptomyces sp. NPDC006997, assembly GCF_040635175.1. Taxonomy (NCBI): domain Bacteria; kingdom Bacillati; phylum Actinomycetota; class Actinomycetes; order Kitasatosporales; family Streptomycetaceae; genus Streptomyces; species Streptomyces sp. NPDC006997. The sequence goes on along the minus strand of NZ_JBEYHH010000015.1, from coordinate 121,697 downwards.
AGCGCCGCCGCGCCGCCGTCCGCCCGGCGGTCGTCGCCCACCATCAGCGTCCGCTCCGGCTCCACGCCGAGCGCCGCGCAGGCCGTGGCGAACAGCCGCGGGTCCGGCTTGCGGACCCCGTGCTCGTACGACAGCACGTACGCGTCCACCAACGCGTCGAGGCCGTGCTCCCGGAACACCGGCCGCAGGTCCCAGCCGATGTTGCTGACCACCCCGATCCTGACGCCGCGCTCCCGCAACGCGCCCAGCACCTCGGCGGCGTCCGGGTAGGGCGCCCAGGCGGCCGGGGTCATGTGGCGGTCGTACAGGGCGTCGTGGAGCGCCGGATCGGGCAGCGGCACCTGGCGGGACAGGCCGGTGTACGCGGCCCGGTGCAGCGCGGAACTCTGGTCCCGCACCTCCCACACCCCGGCGAGCGCCGCGGGCAGTTGTTCGGGGAACGCCCCGCCCGGCAGCGCGCCCGCCGCCTCCAGGGCCCGCGCGGTGGCGGCCAACTCGGTCTCCGGCAGGGCGGTTCCGCGCTCCGCGAGCACACTCCGCAGCCATGACTCGGCGGACTCGATCCGGAACAGGGTGCCGGAGAAGTCGAACAGGACAGCGGTCATACGGCGATCCTAGGGCGCACGCCCCCGCGGTCCTCAGGCCCTGTGCGCCGGCTCCGACTCCGCCGGTGCCCGCCGTTCGAAGACGGCCACCGCCACCGCCACGACCGTCGCGCCGAACAGCCAGCCGCCGACCACGTCCGTGACCCAGTGCACGCCCAGCCACACCCGGGTCAGGCCCACGCCGAGCACGGACACCAGCGCCACCCCGAAGGCGGTACGCCACAGGACGCCGGTCACGCCGTGGCGGCGCAGCAGCCACAGCAGCAGACCGCACACCACCGTCGCCGTCATGGCGTGCCCGGAGGGGAAGGCGGCGTAGTGGGCGGAGTCCACGGGGTCCGGCCAGACCGGGCGGGCCCGGCCGACCGCCGCCTTCAGGAACTGCTGGAGCCCCGTGGCCAGGGCGACGGTCACCAGCAGCCAGCCCGCCGTCCACCACGCCGAGCGCCGCCACACCAGCCACACCAGCACGGCCGCGACGAGGAGGCGCATCGTGTCGGGGTCCCAGACCCAGTCGGTGAGGATGCGGGACGTTCTGGTCAGGCCCGGGTCCTGGTGGGCCCAGCGGTGCGTGGTGCGGGCGATGCCCTCGTCCAGCGCGATCAGCGGCCCCCACTCCAGGGCGACCAGGGTGAGCAGCAGCACCGAGCACCCGGCGAGGGCGAGCGCGGTACGGACGGAGGCACGTGGGGCCGGCGGGCGGGGAGGCGAGTCGGCGAGCGCGTGGTGCATGATGCGATCCTCGCCGACCGAGGGGTGCGACACCATCTCCGGGACGGAACGGGGTCGGACGGCGCCCCCCGGCGCCCTACCCCAGCGCGTGCAGACCGGGTCCGAACGCGACCAGCACCGGCACCACCGGCACCAGCGCCGCCGTCGCCGTCAGCCCCAGGCGGCGGGCCACGGGGAGCCGGTCCGGGGGTGTCAGCAGACGGTTCACCCGCTGCGGCACCTGGGCCTGCGGGGTCGGGCAGGGGCCGAACGCGCCACGGTCCTGGTTGAGGCCGACCAGGGCCAGCGCGGTGGTGAGACGGCCGAAGCGGCGGGAGGCCATGTCGTCGGCGGCGAGTTCCACCAGCCGGTGCATCTCGTCGCGGAACGCCGCGAACACCGGCACCTGCGGGAAACCCTCCGCGAGCGCGGACGAACAGTGCCGCAGCCAGTCGTGCCGGGCCTGCGCGTGCCCCTGCTCGTGGGCGAGCAGGGCGTCCAGCTGGCGGCCCCTCAGACGGCGCAGCGCGGCGGTGGTGACGACCAGCCGGGGTGCCGTCCCCGGCAGCCACCAGGCGTCGGGCCGCTCGCCCTCCAGTACCACCAGGCGGCCCGCGCCGGCCTGCTCGCCGGGCAACAGCGGCGCCCGCACCAGCAGTTCGGTCCGGCGGTGCCGCCGCCGCGCGCGGGCCCGCAGCACCTCCCGGACCAGCATCGCCGCGCTCCAGAGCCCGCCACAGGCCAGCGCCACCGCGGTCGCCGCCGCCCAGGGCCCGGCCGCGCCGAGCGCGTACGCCTCCACCACCGCGCTGGGCGCCGGGGCGAACACCGGGCCGCGCACCGCCTGCCAGGCCGCGGCCGCGCTGAGCGTCATCGACAGCGCGCAGCACAGCAGTACGGCCGCCACCACGCACTGCCACGCCCACAGGGCGACCACCGGTTCGCGGTCCGGCCAGTCGGCCCGGGCGAGCAGTCGGGGAGCGACGAGCGCGGTCAGCGCGCCGAGCAGGAGCAGTGCCGCGGGGACCATCATGGGACTCACCCTAGGAGGGCGGGCTACCCGGAGGCACGGCCTGCGGGCCGAAGTGACACAGACCACGGGTCGGTCCCACCGCGTCGGCGCTCACATGGCCAGCAGCATCGCGACCATGGCGATCCCCATCGACAGCCTGCACACCCGCGCCAGCTCCGGCCGGTCCGCCCACCCGGTGACCGGCGGGCCGCCCGGCACGGCCGGTACGGGGACCAGCCGGGCGCCGGACAGCAGGACGTAGCCGGTGAAGTAGAGCAGCAGCGCGCCGGTCAGCGCCGGGACGCCGGAGCCGCCGTGGCCGTGCGCGGAGGCGTGGGCGGGGGCGCCCGCCATCACCACCGCCATGTAGACCATGGCCGCGGCCCCCACCAGATGGTGCAGATGGCACGCGTCGGACCGCGCCGCCCACAGGGCGCGCAGCGCCGCCGCCCCGAACACCGCGCCGTACAGCGGCCACGCCCACCCCGGCGGCGTGAACACGGCCGCGGGCACCGCCATCGCGGCCATCCCGAAGCCCATCAGCGCCTCGCCGCCCGCGGCCCGGCGCTGTTCCTCCACACCGCTCCTCATCCGCAGCAGACAGTAGGCACCGGTAGCCGCGCACAGCGCCACCAGCAGCCAGCCGGGCGAAGCCGATCCGTGCACGCGCACCTCCCGCTCGGACGGTCAGCAGCAGTCGACACCTGCCCGGCCCCCACGGCGCGCACGCGAGCGCAAGGGTGTACGGCGGGGGGCGTGCGGTGGTGCACGGGGAGCGGGTCGTCCTCGCCGAGCAGGCCGGACACCGTACGCTCGCCGATACGGGGCGACGCCAGGGACTGCTCCCGGCCGGGGCCGCGTACGCGGCCGGAACGACGGACGAGAATACGGAGGACCTACGGCCATGACGGGGACGAACGGACGGCCGACGGGCGGCGGCGCGGGCAGCCGTACGGCGACGGGGGACACGGTCGCCGCGGTCGTCCGGCAATGGCAAGCCGTCCACCCCGGACTCGACACCGGCCCCATGGAGATCATCGGCCGGGTCAACCGCTGCGCCGCCCTCCTCCAGCAGGCCGAGGACGCCCCGCTGCGCCGGGCCGGGCTCAGTCGCCCCGAGTTCGACCTGCTCGGCGCGTTGCGCCGCACCGGCCACGAACTCACCCCCGGCGAGCTGGCCCGTGAGACGTACTCCTCGGGGGCCGCCGTCACCAAGCGGCTGAAGCAGCTCACCGAGCGCGGACTGGTCGAGCGGCGCGGCGACACCCGGGACCGCCGGGTGGCCCATGTGCGCCTCACGGACGCCGGGCGGGACGTCGTCGACGGCATCCTCCCCGAGCAGCTCGCCTACGAGGCCGCCGTACTGTCCGGGCTCGGCCTGCCCGAGCAGGGAGAACTGGCCGCGCTGCTGGGGGAGTTGCTGGCCCGGCTGGAGGGCCGTCTGGCGGCACCGCCGCGCGGCTGAAGCCGTTGCCCGGGTGAGCGTGCCGGGTCAGAACCCGGACCCGGCCCGGTACACCCCGAACACCGCCCCCTGCGGGTCCCGCAGCACCGCGATGCGCGGGCCGTCGGGCAGCGACGTCGGGTCCATCAGGGCCGCGCCGCCCGCCTGGACGGTGGCGGCGTTGGCGGCGTCCACGTCCGCGACCGCGAAGTACGGCAGCCAGTGCGGCGGCACCTCCGGCGGGAACTTCTCGTCCATCGCCACCATGCCGCCGAAGTCCCGTCCGTCCACGCCCCACTGGCGGTAGTTCCGGGAGGCGCGCACCGTCCAGCCGAACACCGCCGGGTAGAAGTCGGTGGCCCGCGCCGGTTCCCTGGTCAGCAGCTCCACCCAGCCCAACGAGCCGGGCGTGTTGAACACCCCCGCGCCGGGGAAGGCCCGCGCCTGCCACAGCTGGAAGACCGCGCCGCCCGGGTCGACGACCACCGCGAACCGGCCCGCGTCGAGCACGTCCAGCGGGCCGAGCAGCACCGCGCCCCCGGCCCTGGTCACCCGGCGCGCGGCGGCGTCCGCGTCGGGCACCGCGAAGGACACGTTCCAGGCGACGGGCTGCGTCTCCTGGTACAGCGGCGTCAGCGCGGCGACCGCGGCGTCGCCGAGCCGCGCGGTGGTGTAGCCACCGGCCTCCGGACGGGGGTCGGTCTCGGTCCGCCACCCGAACAGCGCCTCGTAGAAGCGCCGCGCACCGGCCACGTCGCTCGTCCCCAGCTCCGCCCAGCAGGGCCCGCCGGTCACCGGCCTGTCGAGCTCCATCCCATTCCTCTCGCAGCGGGGCACCCCCACGAGCACGCTAGGCCCCGCCCAGGGCCCCGGCCAGCCGACGCCGGGGCGCGCCCTGTCGCCCGCCCCGGGTCCCGGCGTATCCTCGCCCGCGTACCGCACCGCATGGTCGACACGGCGCTCGCCCGCCCGGAACGGCACGCGCGCGCCGCGGGCCTCGCCGACGTCGGCAACCTGCACACCGACCCCGCCGAGCGCGGGCGCGGCTTCGAACGCCAGCTGCTCGCGCGTGCCGCCGACTGGCTGCGGCTGTGCGGGGTCGACCGGCTCGTGGCCTACGAGGCGGCCACCGACCGGGCGGCGGTCGACCGGCTGACGCGCGCGGGCTTCACCGAACTCACCCGCACGGACCGGTGCTGGGAGCACCGCCCCGGTACGGCTCAGACGCCGGGCCGGTAGCGCAGGGGGTGGTCGGCCGGTACCTCCACCAGCACGATCGGCACGCCGTCCGGGTCCGCCACCCACATCTCGACCAGGCCCCACGGCTCCCTGACCGGCGGCCGGGTCACGTCGACGCCGGCCGCCCGCAGCTCGTCGTGGGCCGCGGCGACGTCGGGGACCTGGAGCCAGAGCCGGACGGCGGGTGACGGTGGCTCGGCCGAGCGCCCGGAGAGTTCCAGGAAGCCGCCGCCCAGGAAGTACACGGTGCCGCGGTCCGGGCCGGTGCCGAACTCGCGGTAGACGGGCAGGCCCAGCCGGTCGCCGTAGAAGACGCGGGAGCGGTCGGGGTCGGTGGGGCGGAGCAGGACACGGCTGCTCAGTACGTGCACCATCCCGGGAGCCTAACCAGCGGGCGCCGGGGTTAGGCTCGTCGCGGTCCGAGCCGCGCCGAGATCGGAGACGTACCCCCATGGACACCGCCGCCACCGCCACCGCCCTGAGCTTCCGTGCCGCCACCCTCGACGACGTGGACACCCTGGTCGCGCTGATCGAGTCGGCGTACCGGGGCGACGCCAGCCGGGCCGGGTGGACCACCGAGGCGGACATCCTCCAGGGGCAGCGCACCGACCCGCGGGGCGTGCGCGAGGTCGTCGAGTCGCCCGGCAGCCGGTTGCTGACGGTGGAACGGGACGGCGCCGTCGTCGCCTGCTGCCAGCTGGAGCACCGCGGCGCGCACGCCTACTTCGGGATGTTCGCGGTCAGCCCCACGCTCCAGGGCGGCGGCGTCGGCAAGGCCGTGATGGCGGAGGCGGAGCGGCTGGCGCGCGAGGAGTGGGGCGCCACGGAGATGCACATGACCGTGATCTCCGTACGCGAGGACCTCATCGCCTGGTACGAGCGCCGCGGCTACCGCCGTACGGGCCGGATGACCCCCTTCCCCTACGGCGACGAGCGGTTCGGCATCCCGCAGCGCGACGACCTGCGGTTCGAGCTGCTGGTGAAGCGGCTCAGCCCCCCTGCCTGAGGGCGCGCGCCGTCTCCGGCAGGTCGGTCGTCGCGCCGTCCAGGCCGAACGCCCGCGCCAGCCGCACGTGCTGCGGCGTGTTGACCACCCAGCCGATGATCCGCAGGCCCGCCTCGCGCGCGTGCTCCACGGTCTCCAGGGTGAGCCGCCGGATGTTGAGGCAGACGGTGGCCGCGCCCGCGGCCACCGCGCGCTCGGCTATCCCGGTGTCGTACCGGCTGGCGATGAGCGCGGTGCGGACGCCGGGCACCAGCCGGGCGACCTCCGCCACCGCCTCGTCGTGGAACGAGGAGACCTCCACCCGCCCCGCCAGGTCCCGCGCGTTCAGCACCGCCGCCAGCGCCCGTGCCGCGCGGACGTCCTTGATCTCGGCCTGCAACGGCGTGTCCACCGCGTCCAGCACCTCCTCGAAGACCGGCACCCGCTCACCCCGCCCGGCGTCCAGCGCGCGCAGCTCGGCGAGGGTCTGCCCGGCGACCGGACCGGTGCCGTCGGTGGTGCGGTCCACGTCCGCGTCGTGCATCACGACCAGGGCGTCGTCCTTGCTGAGGTGCAGGTCCAGCTCGATGACGTCGAGCCCGGCCGCCCGGGCGGCGACGAAGGACCGCAGGGTGTTCTCCGGCTCGGTGCCCATGATCCCGCGGTGCCCGAGGGTGACGAAGTTCAAGATTCGCTCGCTTCCGTCGACGGCGGTGCATGGGCAGCCTAGTTGTGGGTAGAAGTCGCCGCGTTGGCCGTAGCTGACAGGAAAAAATGCGGTGAACCCCCGGGGTATGCAGAAGAATTTCCTCCCGCTCGTCTTGCTGGGGTGAACCTCCTGTGTATACGGTTTTCCTACGCAAGGTTCTCCAGCTGAGGATGGGACATGACGGAAATTCTTGTGCAGGCGGCGACGGAGGGACGGGTTCCTCCCGCGACCAGGGTGGTGGAACACCCGGCGTGGCCCGTGCTCAAGGATGCGGTGGAGCGGATCCGGCCGTGGCAGTCCGAGGACGGGTCGATCGACTTCGACGCCGACGGGGCCCCCGCGCGCGCGGAGGCCGAGACCGCCGTACGCCGGATCACCGAGTCCGTCGAGGCGCTGACCGGACTGCTGCCGCACGACGCCGCCTACCACCGGGCCCTCGTCGCGGACCTGCGCGGGTGGGCCGAGGGCGGCTTCGGGGTGCCCGACTTCCTGGACTCGCTGCTCGCCTTCCACCCCGCGGCGGACCGCCGGGACGGCCTCCAGCACCTGGTCGTCTTCCCGATGTACACCCAGAACGGCAACCCCGACCGCAACCTGGAGGCGGTCGTGCTGCGCATGGTCTGGCCCGACTGGCTGGCCGAGCTGGAGCGCACCCGCTACGACAACCCGCTGTTCTGCGGCATCTCCTTCGAGGACTTCACCTCCGGCTACGACACCAACTCGGCCGTCCTCTTCCCGGAGACGATCGCCGTCCGTGAGGCCCCCGAGCGCTTCACCTGGGGCGGCATCTTCTGCGACCGCGAGGCCGCCCGCTTCCGCCGGGTCACCGCCGCCGCCGTCGACCTCCTCGGCCTGGAACTGCCCGAGGACATCGCCGCGATGGTCCACGACCAGAAGCGCAGCGAGGAGGCGTTCGTCCTGTGGGACATGGTCCACGACCGCACCCACAGCCACGGCGACCTGCCCTTCGACCCGTTCATGATCAAGCAGCGGCAGCCGTTCTGGATGTACGGCCTGGAGGAGCTGCGCTGCGACCTCACCGCCTTCAAGGAGGCCGTGAAGCTGGCCGACGAGGGCGTCCCGCAGGCCCGTGACGTGCAGTACGCCGTGCTGTTCGACCGGATGTTCCGCTTCCCGGTCACCGGCGCGCGCACCCGCAACTACGACGGCCTCGGCGGGCAGCTCCTCTTCGCCTACCTGCACAAGCACGACGTCGTCCGCTGGACCGACAACAAGCTGACCATCGACTGGCAGCGCGCCCCGCAGATCACCAACCAGCTCTGCGCCGAGATCGAGAAGCTCTACCGTGACGGCATCGACCGGCCCAAGCTGGTCCACTGGTTCGCCGGGTACGAGCTGGTCGCCACCTACCTGGCCCCGCACCCCGGCTCCAGGTGGGCCAAGGGCCCGGACGCCCTGGACCTGACCCTCCCGCCGCGCAAGCTCGTCGACGACGTGCTTCCGGACGAGTTTCCGCTGAGCATGTTCTACGAGGCGCTGTCCAAGAAGCTCAAGAACGTGATTGCCTCGACCAAGGGCATCACGGCGGAGAGCGCCGAGCGGGTCGCCGCGTGAGCGACGGCGCGCGCAGCACGGCCCGGACGGCTCAGGAGGCGAGGACCATGGGGAACGGCGCGCTCAACGGTGCGGTGATCGCGGTCGCCGGCGCGGGCGGACCCGCCGGGCGTGCGGCGCTGCGGCGGCTCGCCGAGGCGGGTGCGACCGTCGTCGGCGCGGACAACGACCCGGAACGGCTCGCCGAGGCCGTGGACGCCGCGCGGTACGCGCACGGCGGCGCCACCGTCACCGGCGAGACGGTCGACCTGCTCGACCTCGACTCCACCCGGGACTGGGCCGCGCGCACCGAGAAGGAGTTCGGCCGCGTCGACGGCCTGGTCCACCTCGTCGGCGGCTGGCGCGGCAGCGAGACGTTCGTCAAGACCAGCCTCGACGACTGGGACTTCCTGGAGCTGCTGCTGATCCGCACCGTCCAGCACACCTCGCTGGCCTTCTACGAGGGCCTCCAGCGCAGCGACCGCGGCCGGTACCTGCTGATCAGCGCCGCGGGCGCGACGAAGCCGACCGCGGGCAACGCCTCGTACGCCGCCGCCAAGGCCGCCGCCGAGGCGTGGACGCTCGCCCTGGCCGACGCCTTCCGCAAGGCGGGGGGCGAGCGGGGGCTGACGTCGGCGGCTGCGATCCTGGTGGTGAAGGCGTTGGTGCACGACGCGATGCGCGCCGAGCGCCCCCACGCGAAGTTCGCGGGCTTCACGGACGTCGAGGATCTCGCCGAGGCCGTCGTCGGCGTCTGGGACCGGCCCGCCGCCGAAGTGAACGGAAGCCGTCTGTGGCTCACAGAGAAGCCGTGAACCCTGCGAAGACCGACGCGCGTCGCCACCACGACCCCGAGGTCCGCGGTTTCGCCAGCGACAACTACGCCGGGGCCCACCCGGAGGTGCTCGCCGCCCTGGCCCTGGCCAACGGCGGCCACCAGGTCGCCTACGGCGAGGACGACTACACGCAGAACCTCCAGCGGATCGTCCGCAGCCACTTCGGCGCCACCGCCGAGGCGTTCCCGGTCTTCAACGGCACCGGGGCGAACGTCGTCGCGCTCCAGGCGGTCACCGACCGCTGGGGCGCGGTGGTGTGCGCCGAGAGCGCGCACATCAACGTCGACGAGGGCGGCGCGCCGGAGCGCATGGGCGGGCTCAAGCTGCTCACCGTGCCCACCCCGGACGGCAAGCTCACCCCCGAGCTGATCGACCGGCAGGCGTACGGCTGGGAGGACGAGCACCGCGCGATGCCGCAGGTCGTCTCGATCACCCAGAGCACCGAGCTGGGCACCCTCTACACCCCGGACGAGATCCGCGCGATCTGCGACCACGCCCACGCGCACGGCATGAAGGTGCACCTGGACGGCTCCCGGATATCCAACGCCGCCGCCTCCCTGGACGTCCCCATGCGGACCTTCACCAACGCGGTCGGCGTCGACATCCTCTCGCTCGGCGGCACCAAGAACGGCGCCCTGTTCGGCGAGGCGGTCGTGGTCGTCAACCAGGACGCCGTCCGGCACATGAGGCACCTGCGCAAGCTGTCCATGCAGCTCGCCTCCAAGATGCGCTTCGTGTCCGTGCAACTGGAGGCGCTGCTGGCGAAGGACCTGTGGCTGCGCAACGCCCGCCACTCCAACGAGATGGCGCAGCGCCTCGCCGAGGGCGTGCGGGCGGTGCACGGCGTGGAGATCCTCTACCCGGTGCAGGCCAACGCGGTCTTCGCGCGCCTCCCGCACGACGTGAGCGAGCGGCTCCAGAAGCGGTTCCGCTTCTACTTCTGGGACGAGACCGCGGGCGACGTCCGCTGGATGTGCTCCTACGACACCACCGAGGACGACGTGGACGCCTTCGTCGCCGCGCTCAAGGAGGAGATGGCCCGCTAAGCCTCTGCATAAGTATGCGGTCACCTGAAAAGTCATTGACTGTCGGGTGATCGCATACCTATGCTCTGCGGACATGCAGCTGATCCAGAACACCCCCGACCTCTCGGTATATCTCCAGGCCGACGAGGTCATCGACCACGAGCACCCGACGGTACGGGACACCGCGGCACGGCTCGCCAGGGGCGCCACCGACTCGTATGCCTATGCGCGGGTCGCCTACGAGTTCGTCCGCGACACCATCCCGCACTCCCAGGACTCCGGCGATCTGCGCGTCACCTGGCGCGCCTCCGACGTGCTCGCCCAGCGCACCGGCATCTGCTACGCCAAGGCCCACGCGCTCGCCGCGCTGCTGCGCGCCGAGGACATCCCCACCGCGCTCTGCTACCAGCGGCTGGCCGACGGCGACGGGACCGGACACGCCGTCCACGGACTGGTCGCCGTACGGTTCCACGGGGCCTGGCACCGGCAGGACCCGCGCGGCAACAAGCCCGGTGTGGACGCCCGCTTCTCCCTGGACGGGGAGCGGCTGGCGTGGGTGACCGACCCGCTGTCGGGCGAGGTCGACTACCCCGTGTTGTACGCCGAGCCGCACCCGCTCGTCCTGGACGCCCTCAGGAGCGCCCGGGACCGGCCGCACCTGTGGCGGACGCTGCCCACGGCGCTCGGTGCGGAAGGCTGACCTCAGCTCGCCTCGGCCGCGCGGACCTGCTCCGGCGTCGGGGCCGTGCCGCCGAGGTGGGCGGGCAGCCACCAGGAGTCGTCCGCGCCCTTGGGGCGGGCGGGGTAGGCGCGCTGGGCGGCGTCGAGCAGTTCCTGCACGCGCTCGCGCAGCCGCCGGGTGAGGGCGCCCGCGTACTGCTCCCGGGACGCCTCGATCGCCTCGCCGACCCGGATGGTCACCGGGATGTGGCTGCGCCTGAAGTTGCGCGGGTGGCCCTTCGTCCACAGCCGCTGGGTGCCCCAGACCGCCATCGGGACGAGCGGCACGCCCGCCTCCTGGGCCAGGCGCGCGGCGCCCGACTTGAAGCTCTTCAGCGTGAACGAGGGGGAGATGGTGGCTTCCGGGAACACCCCGATCACCTCACCCGAGCGCAGCGAGTCCAGGGCGTGCGCGTAGGCCGCCTCGCCCTGCTCCCGGTCGACCGGGATGTGCTTCATGCCGCGCATCAGCGGGCCGGAGACCTTGTGGCGGAAGACGGAGTCCTTCGCCATGAAGCGGACCAGGCGCTTCTGCGGCAGCGCGGCGAGGCCGTTGAAGATGAAGTCCAGGTAGCTGATGTGATTGCTCACCAGCACGGCACCACCCGAGCGCGGAATGTTCTCCGACCCCTTGCAGTCGATCTTCAGGTCCCACGCCTTGAACATCGTGAGGGCGAGACCGATGACGGGACGGTAGACAAGCTCGGCCATGGACGGTGGTGGCCCTTCCTTCTTCGCCTCTGCCTGGGAAGGGGATCCCGGCGGGAAAGTTACGCAGCCGTAGGTTTACGGCATCTCGCAGATCGTGCCCGAAGAACGCACGGGTAGCCAGCCCTGGTGCCGGTAACCGGGGAGATCCTCGTCACGTCCGCCCGGACGGCCGGGGAATCAACGCGCCACCGGGGGCGCTGAGACAGGGGACGGCCGGAGAGGGAGCAGCGGGAGGGGCGGTATGCGGGAGGACGGAGAACGGCTGCGCGCGGCCGACCTGGGCGGACCACTCGGCGAACGCGCCACCCTCGTGCAGTTCTCCACCGCGTTCTGCGCGCCCTGCCGCGCCACCCGGCGGGTCCTCGGCGAGGTCGCCGCCCTGGTCGAGGGCGTCACCCATGTCGAGGTCGACGCCGAGGCCCGGCTGGACCTGGTACGCGCCCTGGGCGTCCACAAGACGCCGACTGTACTGGTACTCGATGCCGGGGGCCGTATCGTGCGGAGGGCGGCCGGACAGCCGCGCAAGGCGGATGTGATCGCGGCACTGGGAGCGGCCGTCCAGGGGTGAGAGCGCTGGTGAGAGTCATCTCCCACTTCCTGGGACGAACTTGACTGTGCGGACCAACTATCGTCAGTCTGACTGTATGTCTGCGGAGACGACTCCATGACGGCAACGTCCGACCTCGGGGTACACCAGCTCGCCTCACCCGACCTGCTGCGGTCCGCCTTCCGGCACCACGCGGCCGGGGTCGCGGTGATCACCGCCCGTGGCGAGACGGGCCCCGTCGGCTTCACCGCCACCTCCCTGACCTCGGTCTCCGCCGAGCCCCCGATGCTCTCCTTCGGCATCAGCGGGGGCTCCTCCTGTTGGCCGGCGGTGTCCGCCGCCGACCACGTGGGCATCCACATCCTGGGCGAGCGCCAGCGCGAGCTGGCCGCCACCTTCGCCCGCAGCGGCGCCGACCGCTTCGCCGCCCCCACCTCCTGGCGGGAGGGCCCGGAGGGCGTTCCCGTCCTCGACGACGTGCTCGTCTGGCTGGTGTGCCGGGTGGTGGCGCTGGTGCCCGCGGCGGACAACCGGATCGTGCTGGCCGAGGTCGCCGGGGGCGACACCACGGGCACCGGTCGTCCGCTCCTCTACCACCAGGGCCGTTTCACCGGGCTGCGGGATTGACCACTCTCCGCCCCGCTCTGCGGAGCCGTCCTATTCCGGTTACGCTGCGTTGCGAAGGTCACAGTTCAAAGCGCTTGCTTAGCGGGCATGAACTAGGTGTACTGACGAGTAATATTCCGGTCGGAGCGCGGGCCGCCCCAACCGGGAATGGCCGCTTGGGGCGCCTATGCTGCCTGCAAGAGGCAGCCGAGAAATGACGATGCAGTAGGAGAGCCGGCGTGAGCTTGAGGATCGTTGTCACTGTGAAGTACGTGCCCGACGCCACTGGCGACCGGCACTTCGCCGATGACCTGACCGTCGACCGCGACGACGTGGACGGCCTGCTCTCCGAACTGGACGAGTACGCGGTCGAGCAGGCGCTCCAGATCGCCGAGGACGCCGACGACGCCGAGGTCACCGTCCTCACCGTGGGTCCGGAGGACGCCAAGGACGCCCTGCGCAAGGCCCTGTCGATGGGCGCGGACAAGGCGATCCACGTCGAGGACGACGACCTGCACGGCACCGACGCCATCGGCACCTCCCTGGTGCTGGCCAAGGCCATCGAGAAGGCCGGTTACGACCTGGTCGTCTCCGGCATGGCCTCCACCGACGGCACCATGGGCGTCGTCCCCGCGCTGCTGGCGGAGCGCCTGGGCGTCCCGCAGGTCACGCTGCTCTCCGAGGTCTCCGTCGAGGACGGCACCGTCAAGGGTCGCCGGGACGGCGACGCCGCGAGCGAGCAGCTGGAGGCGCGGCTCCCCGCGGTCGTGTCCGTCACCGACCAGTCGGGCGAGGCGCGTTACCCGTCGTTCAAGGGCATCATGGCCGCCAAGAAGAAGCCGGTGGAGTCCTGGGACCTCTCCGACCTCGACATCGACGAGGACGAGGTCGGCCTGGAGAACGCCTACACCACGGTCGACGCCGCGGCCGAGCGTCCCGCGCGCACCGCGGGCACGATCGTCAAGGACGAGGGCGAGGGCGGCAAGCAGCTCGCTGAGTTCCTCGCGGGCCAGAAGTTCATCTGAGCCCCAGTTCGCTGACCGCCCCTCATCTTCCGCAAGCAGGAGAGAAGAAGTCCCATGGCTGAAGTTCTCGTCTACGTCGACCACGTGGACGGCGCCGTCCGCAAGCCGACCCTTGAGCTGCTCACCCTCGCCCGCCGCGTCGGCGAGCCGGTCGCCGTCGCGCTGGGCAACGGCGCCGCGGACACCGCCGCCGCGCTCGCCGAGCACGGCGCGACCCGCGTCCTCACCCACGAGGCCGCCGAGTACGCCGACTACCTGGTCGTACCGAAGGTCGACGCCCTCCAGGCCGCCTACGAGGCCGTGTCCCCGGCCGCCGTGCTGGTGCCGTCCTCCGCCGAGGGCAAGGAGATCGCCGCCCGGCTGGCGCTGCGCATCGGCTCCGGCATCATCACCGACGCCGTCGACCTGGAGGCCGGTGACGAGGGTCCGGTGGCCACCCAGTCGGTGTTCGCCGCCGCCTTCACCACCAAGTCCCGCGTCACCAAGGGCACCCCGGTCATCACGGTGAAGCCGAACAGCGCCGCCGTCGAGGCCGCCCCGGCCGCCGGTGCGGTCGAGGCCCTGTCGGTGACCTTCTCCGAGAAGGCCACCGGTACGAAGGTCACCGCGCGCACGCCGCGTGAGTCGACCGGGCGTCCGGAGCTGACCGAGGCCGCGATCGTCGTCTCCGGTGGCCGCGGTGTCAACGGCGCCGAGAACTTCGCGATCATCGAGGCGCTCGCCGACTCGCTCGGCGCGGCCGTCGGCGCCTCGCGCGCCGCGGTGGACGCCGGCTGGTACCCGCACACCAACCAGGTCGGCCAGACCGGCAAGTCGGTCTCGCCGCAGCTCTACATCGCCTCCGGCATCTCCGGTGCCATCCAGCACCGCGCCGGTATGCAGACCTCGAAGACGATCGTGGCCGTCAACAAGGACCCCGAGGCCCCGATCTTCGACCTGGTGGACTACGGCGTCGTCGGCGACCTGTTCGACGTCGTCCCGCAGCTCACCGAAGAGGTCAAGACCCGCAAGGGCTGATCCCGCGCCAGCGCCACGAGGCCCCCGCGACCGACGCCGGTCGCGGGGGCCTCCGCGTCCGGGGGAAGGTGTTGACCGGCGGGAAGGGCGCCGGATAACTTCATTCAACAAATTGTTGATCTCGTATCGCGGAAGACGTGAGGACGTGGCATGGGCCAGGGGCAGCAGGAGCAGGTGGCGACGAGCCTCCCGGGCACCGTCACCGAGCAGGTCAGCGCCTCCCTCGCACCCGTCGACGCCGAACTGCGGCGCCGCTACCCCGGGGACCCCGGCACCCGCCAGCCCGTCCACACCGTCTACGTCCCCGGCGACGCCCTCACCGCCGACACCCCGCGCGCCTGGGGCGACCGCGCCCTCGCCGCCCTCGACGAGCACGCCCCGGACGCCGCCGCCCTCGCCGCCGTCCTCGGCCTCGACGACGACCTCGCCGAAGCCGTGTACGCGCGCGTGCGGGCCAAACTGGAACGCGAACCCGTGGAGGACCTCCGCGTCGACTTCGAGGACGGCTACGGCCCCCGCCCCGACGCCGAGGAGGACCGGACGGCCGCCCGCGCGGCCCGCCTGGTCGCCGCGGCGTACGCCGACGGCACCGCGGCCCCCTACACGGGCATCCGCGTGAAGTGCCTGGAGGCCGCCGTCCGCGACCGGGGCATCCGCACCCTCGACATCTTCCTCACCGGCCTGATGGCGTCCGGCGGGCTGCCCGACGGGCTGGTCCTGACCCTGCCCAAGGTGACCTACCCCGAGCAGGTCACCGCCATGGTCCGGCTCCTGGAGGCCTTCGAGGAGGCGCACGGCCTCGCCCCCGGGCGGCTCGGCTTCGAGATACAGGTCGAGACCAGCCAGGCCGTCCTCGCCGCCGACGGCACCGCCACCGTCGCCCGCATGATCCAGGCCGCCCAGGGCCGCGCCACCGGACTGCACTACGGCACCTTCGACTACAGCGCCTGCCTCGGCGTCTCCGCCGCCCACCAGGCCAGCGACCACCCCGCCGCCGACCACGCCAAGGCGGTCATGCAGGTCGCCGCCGCGGGCACCGGCGTACGCGTCTGCGACGGCTCCACCAACGTCCTGCCGGTCGGCCCCACCGAGCGGGTCCACGACGCCTGGCGGCTGCACTACGGCCTCACCCGCCGCGCCCTCGCCCGCGCCTACTACCAGGGCTGGGACATGCACCCCGGCCACCTGCCCACCCGCTACGCCGCCGTCTTCGCCTTCTACCGCGAGGGCTTCGCCGAGGCCGCCGCCCGCCTCGCCCGCTACGTCGGCCGCGCCACCGGCGACGTCATGGACGAACCCGCCACCGCCAAGGCCCTCAGCGGCTACCTGCTGCGCGGCCTGGACTGCGGCGCCCTCGACACCGCCGAGGTGTCCCGCGCGACGGCGCTCACGCGGGCCGACCTGGAGGGCTTCGCGCGGCCCCGGCGGGGGATCTGACGGCCGCGGGGGCGTGACCGGGCCCGTTCAGTGGGTTACGTAGGCCTCGAGTCCCGACCGCGTGACGAGCTTCTCCTCCGCCAGCAGCCGGGTCCCCCGGGCGCACAGCTCCGGGTTCCCGCGGGCGCGGGCACAGAACTCCTCGGGGGTCACCCCGAACAGCTCCCGCAACCTCGGCAGGGCCAGCAGGAGCTCGCTGAGGAGGGCGCGCTGGCCGGGGTGGCCGCGGGGGACGCCGGTGCCGTCGTGGAGGACGCCGTGCTGGTTGACGTAGACATGGGCACCCGGGAGGCGCTCGCCGCCGTCCAGTTCGACGCTCACCTCGCCGTCGGGCAGCCAGGCGCGGCGGTAGTTGCCGTCCGGCACGGGTACGCCCTCGCTGGCGTCGATGGCGGCGAGCTGGCGCGGGTCCAGCCAGAGGACGAACAGCTCGCGCACCGTCCCCGGCGCGCTGACCGGGGAGGCGCTGACGTAGCCCATCCGGCTCACGTGCGCGGAGACGCCGACGTCGACGCCGGTGACCCGGGCCCTGACCATGGGCAGCGGCCCGTCCACGCCGACCCGGGCCATCTTGTGGCGCAGCTGCCCGGGGCTGGCGTTGGAGCCGACGGCGAGGACCGGTGTGCGGTCCTCGTGCACCAGCCGGGTGAGGGGCAGGAACCGGTCGCCGTCCAGCAGCCCGGACTCCGACGGCCAGGCGCCGGGGTACGTCAGCGGGTGCTCGCGGGGCGCCGCGGCGAGACCCAGTGACTCCAGGGTGCGGTCGTCGACGGGCGCGGGGGTGTCGTCGTGAGGGTGCAGGGCCGTCTCCGGTCTACTCCGGGCGTGCGGGGTTCAGTCGGCCGGGGGGAGTTCACCCGAGCCGCGGGTGACGAGGCGGGTCGGCAGTTCTATCCGCTCCGGCAGCAGCAGGGTGCCGTCGAGCTGGCGGAAGAGGCGCTCGGCGGCGGTGCGGCCGAGGGCGGCGGAGTCCTGGGCCACGACCGTGACACCCGGCTGGAGCAGATCGGCCAGCTCGATGTCGTCGAAGCCGACGAGGGCGACCGGGCGGAGCTGTTCGGCGAGGACGCGGATCACGGTCACCGTCACCCGGTTGTTGCCGGTGAAGACCGCGGTGACCGGGTCGGGACCGGAGAGCATCTCCCGCGCGGACCGCCGCACCCGCTCCGGGTCGGTGACGCCGAGGGACATCCAGGCGTCCGCGACCGCTATCCCCGCGGCCTCCATCGCCGCCCGGTAGCCGCGCAGCCGCTCCGCCGCGGTGTGGATGCGGGGCATGTCGCCGATGAAGCCGATCCTGCGGTGCCCGTGCGCGATCAGGTGGGCGACGCCGTCGCGGGCGCCGCCGAAGTTGTCCGACAGCACCACGTCGGCGTCGATCTGCCCGGCCGGACGGTCCACGAAGACCGTGGCGACGCCCGCCTTCAGCTCGGGCTCCAGATAGCGGTGGTCGTCCCCGGCCGGGATCACGACCAGCCCGTCCACCCGCCGCGCGCACAGCGCGAGGACCAGTTCCTGCTCGCGGTCGGGGTCCTCGGCACTCGATCCGTTGATGAGCAGGGCGCCGTGCGCGCGGGCCACCTCCTCCACGGCCCGGCTGAGCGGCCCGTAGAACGGGTCGGCGAGGTCCTCCAGGACCAGGCCGATGCTCGCCGTACGGCCCTTGCGCAGCACCCGCGCGCTGTCGTTGCGGCGGAAGCCGAGCGCGTCGATGGCCTCCTGGACGCGGCGCTCCGTCTCCGGGGTGACCCCGGGCTCACCGTTGACGACGCGCGAGACCGTCTTCAGTCCGACCCCGGCACGCGCGGCGACGTCCTTCATGGTCGGGCGGTTGCCGTAGCGGTTCTCGGACCGGCGGTAGGTGTCGGGCACGTTTCGGCGTCCTGTCCTGTCGTTCACGGGGGTGCGTCGGCTCGTCGTTTGTATGAGGATGTGGCGTCGAGCATAGAGCCTGGACAACGTTGTCAGGCGCAGGGGACACTGTCCTCGCTGACTTCCGGCCCGCGCCCCCACCGCTGGACCGGCCTGCCCTTTTCCCCGCCGACGGGGGAAAGCCGACCTGGTTGACGGGGAGTTCTGAGACTCATGCACACCGATCTCGTGGCCGCACTCGACATCGGCGGGACCAAGATCGCCGGAGCGCTGATCGACGGTCACGGCCGGATCCTGGTGCGGGCGCAGCGCCCGACGCCCGCCCAGCAGGGCGGCGACACCGTGATGCGGGCCGTCGAAGAGGTGCTCGGCGAGCTGACCGCCGCGCCGCTGTGGGCCCGCGCGGGCGCCGTGGGCATCGGCAGCGCGGGGCCGGTGGACGCCTCCGCGGGCACCGTCAGCCCGGTGAACGTGCCCGGCTGGCGGGACTACCCGCTGGTCGAACGGGTCCGGGCGGTGACCGGGGGGCTGCCGGTCGAGCTGATCGGCGACGGCGTCGCGATCACCGCCGCCGAGCACTGGCAGGGCGCGGCACGCGGGCACGACAACGCGCTGTGCATGGTGGTCTCCACCGGCGTCGGGGGCGGTCTGGTCCTGGGCGGCCGACTGCATCCCGGGCCCACCGGCAACGCGGGTCACATAGGGCACATCAGCGTCGACCTCGACGGTGACCCCTGCCCGTGCGGGGCGCGCGGCTGCGTCGAGCGCATCGCGAGCGGCCCGAACATCGCCCGCCGGGCGCTGGCGGACGGCTGGCGCCCCGGCCCCGACGGCGACACCTCCGCCGCCGCGGTGGCCGCCGCGGCCCGGACCGGGGACCCGGTGGCGGTGGCCTCCTTCGAGCGGGCCGCGCGGGCGCTGGCCGCCGGGATCGCCGCCACCGCGACCCTCGTCGAGATCGACATCGCCGTGATCGGCGGCGGCGTCGGCAAGGCGGGCGACGTCCTCTTCGCCCCGCTGCGCAAGGCCCTGGGCGACTACGCCACCCTCTCCTTCGTCCGCCACCTGACCGTGGCCCCGGCCCGGATGGGCACGGACGCGGGCCTGGTGGGGGCGGCAGCGGCGGTGCTGGTGGGGCGGGAGAGGGCGGCCGCGGCAGGGGTGTGACGGAGGGGCCCGCGTGGCGGGACGGGTCGCGCTGCCCCTCCCACCGGCTCCGTCGTCTTCGTGAACCGGGCGTGACCTCCGTCCGGTTCCGGCCGTTGGGCCGGGCATGAAGAAGCGCAGCATGTTCGCCATCGCCTCCCTCGCCGCCGGGTTCGTCGTCGCGGCGGTCACCCCGTCGCACGCCGCCGTCGGTCCGCTGGGCGGGGTGGACGTCGAGAAGACCCTCGGCACCGTCGGCAAGACCCTCGGCAAGGACAGCCTGGACATGGGCGACGACGCCAAGGACGACGCAGCCGACGACGACGGGGCGCGGGAGAAGTAGGACTGACCAGCGCGACAGCCGCCCCGAGGCGCCGGGCCCCCACCGCGGGGGCGCCGGCGCCCGTCGCTTTTCGGGCCCTCAACTGCGGCTGGTTTCCATGGCAGGGTGGAGCGGGCAAGCCACAGGGGTCCAAAAGAGGAGGGGGGAAACGTGATCGTTGTTTGGATCAACGGCGCGTTCGGTGCGGGGAAGACCACCACCGCACGGGAACTGATCGAACTGATCCCGAACAGCACGCTCTTCGACCCCGAGGTCATCGGCGGGGCGCTCACCCACCTGCTGCCCGCCAAGCACCTGGCCGAGGTCGGCGACTACCAGGACCTGCCCATCTGGCGTCGGCTCGTCATCGACACGGCGTCCGCGATGCTGGCCGAACTCGGGGGCACCCTGGTCGTGCCCATGACCCTGCTGCGACAGGAGTACCGCGACGAGATCTTCGGCGGCCTCGCCGCCCGCCGGATACCGGTCCGGCACGTGCTGCTCGCCCCGGCCGAAACGATACTGCGCGAGCGGATGACACGCCGCGAGCCGCCCCGCCTCACGGACCCGGACCTCCGCGTGCGCCAGGGTTCCTACGACCACATGGAGCCGTACCGCACCGCCCTCGCCGCCTGGCTCACCGCCGACGCCCACCCCGTCGACAACGGCGGCCTCACCCCGTACGAGACCGCCGCCCGGATCGCCGAGGCCGTCACCTCCGGCACCGCGCCCGCCTGCGACATCGTGCAGTCCCCGGAGCCCACCGCCGAGACCCTCGCCGCGGGCGTCCTGCTCTTCGACGAGGACGACCGCGTGCTGCTCGTCGACCCCACGTACAAGCCGGGCTGGGAGTTCCCCGGCGGCGTCGTCGAACCGGGCGAGGCGCCCGCCCGCGCCGGGATCCGCGAGGTCGCCGAGGAGACCGGCATCCACCTCGACGAGCTGCCCCGGCTGCTCCTCGTCGACTGGGAACCGCCCGCCCAGCCCCGCTACGGCGGTCTGCGCCTCCTCTTCGACGGCGGACGGCTCGGACCCGCCGAGACCGCGCGGCTGCTGCTGCCCGGTCCCGAGCTGCGCGCCTGGCGCTTCGTCACCGAGGAGGAGGCGGCGGGGCTGCTCCCGCCGGTCCGCTACGAACGCCTCCGGTGGGCCCTGCGGGCCAGGGAGCGCGGGGCGGTGGTGTACGCGGAGGCGGGGATCCCGGTCGGCGGGTGGGGGTGAGGCGGGGGCGGGGCCGGCCGACGGGCGCCCCGTCGGGCCCGCGTGCCGTCGCCCCGCCCGCCCGGCTCAGCTCGCCGCGTAGTTGCGCAGGAACAGGGCCTCCGCCACCGACAGGCGCTCCAGTTCCTCCGGCGACACGCTCTCGTTCACGGCGTGGATCTGGGCCTCCGGCTCGCTCAGCCCGATCAGCAGGATCTCCGCCTCCGGGTAGAGGGCGGCGAGGGTGTTGCACAGCGGGATCGAGCCGCCCTGACCGGCGTACTGCATCCGCTGCCCGGGGTACGCCACCGCCATCGCGTCGGCCATCGCCTGGTACGCCGGGCTGCCGGTGTCGGCGCGGAACGCCTGACCCTGCCCGACCTGCTCCACGCTCACCCGCGCGCCCCACGGCGTGTGAGCCTCCAGGTGGGCCGTCAGCAGCTTGGTCGCCTCCGCCGCGTCCACGCCCGGCGGCACCCGCAGGCTGACCGACGCCCGCGCGCTGGCCTGCACGGACGGCGTGGCGCCCACCACGGGCGGGCAGTCGATGCCGAGCACGGTCACCGCCGGGCGGGCCCAGATCCGGTCGGCGACCGTGCCCGAGCCGATCAGGCCGACGCCGTCGAGCACCTTGGCGTCCGCGCGGAACTGTTCCTCGTCGTACTGGATGCCGTCCCACGACGCCTCGCCCGTGAGCCCGTCGACGGTCGTCGAACCGTCCTCGGCGCGCAGCGAGTCCAGTACGCGGACCAGGGCGGCCAGCGCGTCCGGTGCGGCGCCGCCGAACTGGCCGGAGTGCAGGTTGCCCGCCAGGGTGTCGACCGTCACCCGCAGCAGCGTCATCCCGCGCAGGGTGGCGGTGACCGTCGGCAGGCCGACGCGGAAGTTGCCCGCGTCGCCGATCACGATGGTGTCGGCCGCCAGCAGCTCCGGGTGGTCCTCGGCGTACCGCTCCAGACCGCCGGTGCCCTGCTCCTCCGAGCCCTCGGCGATCACCTTGACGTGCACGGGTATGCCGCCGTTGGCCTTCAGCGCCCGCAGCGCCAGCAGGTGCATGACCACGCCGCCCTTGCAGTCGGCGGTGCCGCGCCCGTACCAGCGTCCGTCGCGCTCGGTCAGCTCGAACGGCGGCGTCGCCCATCCGGCCTCGTCCAGCGGCGGCTGCACGTCGTAGTGGGCGTACAGCAGGACCGTCCTGGCGCCCTCGGGGCCGGGCAGGTAGCCGTAGACCGACTGGGTGCCGTCCGGGGTGTCGAGCAGGGCCACGTCCTCGAAGCCCTCGGCACGCAGCGCGTCGGCGACCCAGCGCGCCGCGCCCTCGCTCTCCTCGCGCGGGAACTGGTCGAAGTCCGCCACCGACTTGAAGGCCACCAGTTCGGTGAGTTCCGCCTTCGCCCGGGGCATCAGCGAGGCGACGGTCTCGGCGACCGGATTCGACGACATGGGCACGCTCCTTGTGGGTGCGACGTTGTACTTCTGGGTGGCTGTCGCGCGTCTCCGGCCGTCCGGTCGCGGTGACCGGGCGCCCGGGAGCCGGACGCCGCCGATCCTCCCACAGTGGCCTGCGGAGATCGTCGCCGTAGGATGCGGGAGACAACACGGGCAGGCGGCTGGATCGGGAGCAGTAGACCATCGTGAGCAGCGAGAACTCTTCGGCGGACGATGTGCGGCAGGTGTGGGACGTCGTCGTGGTGGGCGCGGGACCCGCCGGGGCGTCGGCGGCGTACGCCGCGGCGGTCGCGGGGCGCCGCGTGCTGTTGCTGGAGAAGGCGGAGCTGCCCCGGTACAAGACCTGCGGCGGCGGCATCATCGGCCCCTCACGCGACGCCCTGCCACCGGGCTTCGAACTGCCGCTGCGGGACCGGGTGCACGCCGTGACGTTCTCCCACAACGGCCGCTTCACCCGCACCCGGCGCTCCCGGCAGACGCTGTTCGGGCTGGTCAACCGGCCCGAGTTCGACCAGCAGCTGGTCGAGCACGCGCAGAAGGCGGGCTCCGAGCTGCGCACCGGCGTCACGGTGTCGCGGGTCGAGCAGCACGGCTCGGCGGTGCCCGACCGGCGCACGGTCGCCGTCGTCCTGCAGGGCGGGGAGACGGTGCTCGCGCGGGCCGTCGTCGGCGCGGACGGCAGCGCCAGCCGGATAGGGGCGCACGTCGGGGTCAAGCTCGACCAGGTCGACCTCGGCCTGGAGGCGGAGATCCCGGTGCCGGAGACCGTCGCCGAGGACTGGCGGGGGCGGGTGCTGCTCGACTGGGGTCCCATCCCCGGCAGCTACGGGTGGGTCTTCCCCAAGGGCGACACGCTCACCGTCGGCGTGATCTCCGCGCGCGGCGAGGGCGCGGCCACCAAGCGCTACCTGGAGGACTTCGTCGGGCGGCTGGGCCTCGCCGGGTTCGAGCCCAGCGTCTCCTCCGGCCACCTGACCCGCTGCCGGGCCGACGACTCGCCGCTGTCGCGCGGGCGGGTGCTGGTCTGCGGGGACGCGGCGGGCCTGCTGGAGCCGTGGACCCGCGAGGGTATCTCCTTCGCGCTGCGCTCCGGGCGGCTGGCGGGGGAGTGGGCGGTGCGGATCGCCGAGGCGCACGACGCCGTGGACACCCGACGGCAGGCGCTGAACTACGCCTTCGCGGTCAAGGCGGGCCTCGGCGTGGAGATGGCCGTCGGCAAGCGGCTGCTGACCGTCTTCGAGCGGCGGCCCGGCGTCTTCCACGCGGCGCTGACCGGACTGCGGCCCGCCTGGCGGGCGTTCACGGACATCACCCGGGGCTCCACCACCCTGGGCGAGATGGTCCGGACCCGGCCGATGGTGCAGCGCGCCCTCGCCATGCTGGACCGCCGCGTCGGGGGCGGCGACGGCACGCTCCCGGTGGGCGGACCGGCGGCGGAGAAGTCCGACGGGGACGGTGACGGGAACGTCACCGCGTGACGGTGACGCGGAAGACGGGGTGGTCGGGGGCGGCGGCGATGATCTCCTCGTCGGAGGACCTGGCCGTGACGCCCTGGAAGTACTGGTTGACCTCCCAGCCCCACTTCTCCAGGTAGCCGCGCAGGACCGGGAGCTTCTCGTCGTCGGGAAGCTCCACCACGGTGAAGGCGCGCACCTTGCGCCCGACGCGCAGCTCCCCGCCCCCGGCGGCGCGCATGTTGCGCACCCACTGGGAGTGGCCGCGGGCCGAGACCAGGTACTGCGCGCCGTCGTGGGTGTAGGGGTTGACGGGGATGCGCTGCAGGGCGCCGCTCTTGCGGCCGCGCACGGACAGCTCGGCGGTCCCCGCGAGGCTGACGCCGTGCCGGGCGAGCCAGCCGACGACGGTGTTGAAGCGCGCGGCGACGGGGCCTGCCTGGAAGTAGTAGGGCTGCGATGACGCCATGGGAGCCTCCGGTGACGGGATGAGAGCGGTGCTTCCTTTGGAGAGCACTGCTCTCGCTTGAGAACAGTGTGCGCTGTGTCGGCACAGGAAAGCAAGAGCGGTGCTCTCTTTCGAGTGCGCTGCTCTTGTTTCGTGCGACACTCGTCCCCATGAGCACCGCACACGGAGTCCGCGCCCGCGCCAGGATCGAAGTCACCGCCGCCATCAAGGACGCGGCACGCGAGCAACTCGCCGCCGACGGCGCCGCCAAGCTCTCCCTGCGTGCCGTCGCCCGCGAACTCGGCATGGCCTCCTCCGCGCTCTACCGCTACTTCCCCAGCCGCGACGACCTGCTCACCGAGCTGATCATCGACGCCTACGACTCCCTCGGCGCGGCCGCCGAGACCGCGCACGACGAGGTCGCCGACGCCCCTCCGACGCGGCGCTGGCGCCGGGTGTGCGAGGCGGTGCGCGCCTGGGCGCTCGCGCACCCGCACGAGTACGCGCTGATCTACGGCTCTCCCGTGCCCGGCTACAGCGCGCCCCAGACCACCGTCCCGGCCGCCGCCCGGGTCGGGCTGCTGCTCATCCGCGTCCTGCGCGACGCGCACCAGACGCACGGCCTGACCCCGCCCCCGCTCGCCGCCGGACTCCGCGCCGAGGCCGAGCGGATGACCGCCGACCTCGCCCCCGACCTGCCGCCGGAGGCGGTCGCGGCGCTCGTCGCGGCCTGGGCGCAGCTGTTCGGGCTGGTCGGGTTCGAGGTGTTCGGCCAGTTCAACCGGGTCGTGGAGGACCGCGAGCCGTTCTTCCAGCAGGCCGCGGCCCACCTCGCACGCGGGGTCGGTCTGAGAGACCCGCACTAGGTGTTCCGTCCACGGAGGTCGGTGACGGCGATCAGGGTGGCGTGTGATCTTGAAAGGGGTGAGGGCCTTCTGGCTCGGTGTGGATCGCGACATCTGCACCGGGGACAAGAAAGGCCCTGCCCCACCGTGACGCGCCCGTTGACCGGGGGCGGTACTCGCCCGGTGCCGGGCCGGTCCGCGCGGGAGAGCGGGCACGGGCGGGCGTCCGGCGCGGACGAGCCGCCGCGCTCGTACTTCCCAGGGAGTACGCGTGATCACCTCGCGCGGGGGACGTCGGCGTCGCCGTGCGGCGTCTAGCGTGGCGGGCATGGACGAGCAGGGCGTACGGGGCTCGGGGTCGCCGCCGACCGGGCGGTTCCGGCGTGGTGCCGCGTGGTGGCGGAGTGGGCCGCCGTGGGTCTCCCGCTGGGGTGCCGAGGGTGGGCGGGACGGCGGAGCCGCCTGGCCCTGGCCGTCCACGCTGCTGCTGACCGTCTTCGTGCTGGTCGGCTCCTCCTTCGCCGCGCACGGGCAGGAGGGCGAGCGGGCGGCCCTCGACCCGTTCGCGCGGGTGCTGCTGCTGGTCGCCGCGGGGCTGCTGCTGTGGCGACGGCGGCACCCGGTGGCCGTGCTCTTCGGCACGTCCGCCGCCGCCGCGACCTACCTGGGCGCCGGTTACCCGTACGGGCCGGTCTTCCTGACCGTCGCCGTCGCCTGCTTCAGTGCCGTCGTCGCCGGACACCGCCGGGCCGCCTGGGCCGCGGTGGGGGCGCTGTGGGCGGCGCACGTGCTGGTGGCCCACTGGCTGTACCGGTGGCTGCCGCCGACCGGGGACGCGGCGGTGTCCTGGGGACAGGAGGCCGTCGTCCTCGCCTGGGTGGTGGCGATCATGGCCGTCGCCGAGCTGGCGCGCGCCCGGCGCGAGCAGTGGGCCCGGGACCGGGCCGAGCGGGCGCAGGCGGCGCGGCGGCGCGCGGACGAGGAGCGGCTGCGCATCGCCCGTGAACTGCACGACGTCCTCGCGCACAGCATCTCCGTGATCAACGTGCAGGCGGGCGTCGGCCTCGCCCTCCTGGACAGCGACCCCGAGCAGGCACGCACCGCGCTCACCACCATCAAGGCCGCCAGCAAGGAGGCGCTGGGCGAGGTACGCCAGGTACTCGACAACCTCCGCGCCCCGGGCGAGGCGCCCCGCGCGCCCGCCCCCGGCCTGGACCGGCTGCCGGAGCTGGTGACCCAGGCGGCGGGCGCGGGCCTCACCGTCGAGGTCGAGGGCGAGCCGCCCCGGCTGCCCCCCGGCACCGACCTCGCCGCGTTCCGGATCGTGCAGGAGGCCCTCACCAACGTCGTACGGCACTCAGGTTCCCGGCACGCGCGCGTGCGGCTCGACAAAGCGGCCGGTACGGCGGGGGATCCGCGGGGCGCCGCGCTGCGGCTGTGCGTCGACGACGACGGGCCCGCGACCGGGGCCGACGCGGGCGGCAGCGGCAACGGTCTGGCCGGGATGCGGGAGCGGGCCGCCGCGCTGGGTGGCACCATCGAGGCGGGTCCGCGTCCGGACGGCGGCTTCCGGGTGCTCGCCGTGCTGCCGCTGGACGGCGCCACCGCCAAGGAGGGGGAACGGTGATCCGCGTACTGCTCGCCGACGACCAGTCACTGGTCCGCGCCGGGTTCCGGGCCCTGCTGGACGCGCAGCCCGACATCGAGGTGGCCGGGGAGGCCGCCGACGGCGAGGAGGCCCTGCGGCTGGTGAGGGAACTGCGGCCCGACGTCGTCCTCATGGACATCCGGATGCCCGCGCTCGACGGTCTATCCGCCACCCGGCACCTCACCGCCGACCCCGCCCTCGCGGACGTCAGGGTCGTCATGCTGACCACCTTCGAACTCGACGAGTACGTCTTCGAGGCGATCCGCTCGGGCGCCTCCGGGTTCCTGGTCAAGGACACCGAGCCGGAGGAGCTGCTGCGCGCGGTACGGGCGGTGGTCGCGGGCGACGCGCTGCTCTCGCCCGGGGTGACCCGCCGCCTGATCGCGGAGTTCGCGGCGCGTTCCAAGGAGCCCGCCCGGGCGGACGCCCTCGCCGAACTCACCGAGCGGGAGCGGGAGGTGATGGCACTGGTCGGCATCGGCCTGTCCAACGAGGAGATCGCCCGACGGCTCGTCGTCAGCCCGCTCACCGCCAAGACCCACGTGAGCCGCGCCATGGTGAAGCTGGGCGCCCGTGACCGCGCCCAACTGGTCGTCCTCGCCTACGAGTCGGGGTTGGTACGGCCGGGCTGGCTGGGCTGATCGGCTCCGCCCCGCCGGAAGCGGACGAGGACGGCGACGACCCGGACGGCGAAGAGGAGCGGCGCGAGCACCGTGCCGGTGCGCAGCAGCGCCGTCTCCACGGGGCGCGGCAGGTCGAACAACACGTTTCACACAGGGGCTGGAGTGAGGTGGGTGCGAGTCCGCCCCGCCGCCCGCGGGGCACGCGCGAGCGCCCGCCCCGCCTCGTGGCGGGAGCGGGCGCTCGTGGGTGCGGTGGGGAGCCGGGTCAGTCGCGGACGGCCACCCGCTCGCCCTCGGACTCCGCCTCCGGCGCGGCCGACTTGGCGACCACCACGGACGGACGGGCGGGGCGGGTGCGCAGTCCCGTCAGGGTGATGAGCAGGCCCGCGAGGGCGATGCCCATGATGACGACCAGGCCGGGGCGGTAGCTGTCCAGGACGGCCTGCGGGGAGGGGTCACCGGGGGTGTGCGCGGTCACCACCGCCGTCACCACGGCGAGGAAGATCGCGCCGCCGACCTGCACCGAGGTGTTGAGCAGTCCGGAGACCATGCCCTGCTCGTGGTCATCGACCCCGTTGGTGGCCTGGATGTTGAGCGAGGGGAAGACCAGCGCGCAGGCCGCGCCGATCAGCAACATGCTCGGCAGGATCGCCACCGCGTAGACCGGTTCGAGGTCGACGCCGAGGAACAGCGCGTAGCCGACGGCCAGGAAGGCGAAGCCCAGGGTGAGCAGCCGCGGGGTGCCGAACCGGTCGACGATCGCGCCCATCTTGGTGGCGGAGAGCGCGACCAGCACACCGGCGGGCAGGAAGGCGAGCGCCGTGTGCAGCGCGGACCAGCCCAGCAGGGACTGCATGTAGAGCGTGACCAGGAACTGGAAGCCGACGTACGACCCGAAGAAGGCCATCGCGCCGAGCTGGGCGCGGATCTGGTTGCCGGAGCGCAGCACGCCGAGCCGGATCAGCGGTCCGGGCGAGCGGCGTTCGACGGCCACGAAGACGGTCAGCAGGACGGCGACGGCCAGGAAGGACAGCAGTGTGCGGGCGCTGGCCCAGCCGACCTCGGGCGCCTGTACGACCGTGAACACCAGCAGCAGCATCGAGGCGGTACCGAGGACGGCGCCGGGGATGTCGTAGCCGTTGTGGTCCTTCTCGCGGGCGCTGCGGGGCAGCAGCTTCAGTCCGGCGAGCAGGGCCAGCAGGGCGATCGGCGCGGGCAGCAGCATGGTGAGCCGCCAACTGGCCTCGGTGAGCAGGCCGGAGAGCACCAGGCCCATGGAGAACCCGGTGGCGGCGCAGGTGGTGTAGATGGACAGGGCGCGGTTGCGCAGGGTGCCCTGCGGGAACGTGGTGGTGATGATCGACAGGCCCGCGGGGGCGGTGAAGGCCGCGCTGAGGCCCTTGACGAAGCGGCTGGCTATCAGCAGCGGACCCGAGTCGACGAGCCCGCCGAGCAGGGACGCGAGTGCGAAGACGCCGAGCGCGACCAGGAACACCTGGCGGCGCCCCAGCAGGTCGGCGGTCCGGCCGCCGAGGAGCAGCAGACCGCCGTAGCCCAGGATGTAGCCGCTGACGATCCACTGGAGCGTCGAGGTGGACAGGTCGAGGTCGGAGCCGATGGAGGGGAGGGCGACGCCGACCATGGAGACGTCGAGCGCGTCGAGGAACATCGCGGCGCAGAGCACCAGCAGGGTGCCCCAGAGCCGGGGCGTCCAGCGTCCCTCGGACGCGGGGAGGGTGTGCGGAGTGGTCATGGACCCCGACACTACATGCACATGCATGAGATGCAAGTGCATTTAATTCAGATGCATTGAGTTTGCCTCTCTGCTACCGTGCGGACATGGCGGCGAAGACGGTCGAACAGGCTCTCGTGGAGCAGTGGCGCGACATCCTGGCGCTGCACTCCCGCACCCAGTGCGAGATCGACCGCGCGCTGCACCAGCACGGCCTGTGCGCGAGTGACTTCGAGGTGCTCGACGTGCTCGCCGGGGACGGCGACGCGGCGGACCGCGTCCGCCCCTACCGCGTCCAGGAGATCGCCGAGCGCGTCCACCTCAGCCAGAGCGCCCTGTCCCGGCTGATCGCGCGGCTGGAGAAGGACGGGCTCGTGGAACGCGGCATGTGTCCGGAGGACCGCCGCGGTGTGCGCGTGGGGCTCACGGCACGCGGGCGCGCGCTGCACGGGCAGGTGCTGCCGGTGCAGCGCGCGGTCCTGACACGGATGCTGGCGGGCTGAACCCGTCGTACGCGACGGCTCAGCTCCAGGTGACGGCGGAGGTCGCGCGCCACAGGTCGGCGACCGCGCCGTCCCCGCTCACCTCCGGGAACGGCGCCCGGTTCCACAGCGCCAGGTAGAGTCCGCCCGCCGGGCCGGAGATCTCGCAGTCGGCGTCGGTGGCGTCGCTCCCGCTCTCCGTCTCCAGGGGGGCGTCGGACAGCCGTACGGTCCACAGTCCGCCGCCGTCCGGGACGTCCGTCGCCCGTATCCGCAGTACCCGGGGCTCGGCGCTGCGGACCCGGCTCCCGCCGCGGGCGTGGAAGCCGCGCAGCAACTCGTCGATGCCGTCGACCGCGAAGGCCGGGTCGACCTCGGCGGGCGCGCCGTCGCGGGCCGACTCGGCGTCGTGGCGGTGCACGGTCGTCTCGTGCGCCTGCCGCCGGGCCCAGAACGCCAGCGGTGACGGGGCGGGCAGGAAGTGCCAGCAGTCCAGGTCGGACGGGGCGGCGGCGAGGGTGTCGACCAGCGTCCGGTGGCCCTGCGCGAACCAGTCGAGGAGCGCGTCGCCGTCGAGGTCGGGCAGCCCGCCGTCAGGTCGGTACGAGGTGTGCTTCTCGGCGACGAACGCGGTGGCCCAGCGGTGCACCATGCCGGTGTGCCGCAGCAGGTCGCGCACCTGCCAGCCCGGACAGGTCGGCACCTTGGCGGCGGGCCCGGCCCCGGCGGCGGCAGCGGCAAGGGCACGGCCCTCCCGGTCCAGGACGTCGATGTAGTCGGCGGTATCCATGCGGGGAGTCTGCCCGAGGGAGGGGGCTCCAGGGCAAGGGGCGTCTCATGGACGGGTTGGACGGACCGGGGCGCTGGTTCCGCGGGTGGCGGGTGGCGGGTGCTGGTCGTGGGGGCGGGGGTGGGGGCGCTGGTCGCGCGGGTGGCGGGCGTTGGGTCAGCAGGTGGGGGGCCGCTGGTTCCGCGGGTGGGGGCGCTGGTCGCGGGGGTGGTGGGGACTGGTTCCGCTTTTCGGACGGGGCGGTGCGGGAACCCGGCGGGCCCCCGTATCGAGGAGGCCGACGTGACCGGCGCATCGCACCCGTCCCAGAACCCGGCGGCCCGGCACCCCCAACCGGACTTCCCCGCGCAGGACCAGCCGCACCCGGGCTGGACGGGACCCATGGACCCGCCTCCCGACCACGGCGAGGAGAGCTACCGCGGCAGCGGGCGACTGGCGGACCGCAAGGCCGTGATCACCGGTGGGGACTCCGGTATCGGGCGCGCGGTCGCCCTGGCCTTCGCCCGTGAGGGGGCCGACGTCCTCTTCACGTACCTGGAAGGGGAGGAGGACGACGCCCGGGAGACCGCCCGGCTGGTGGAGGACGCGGGCCGCAAGGCCGTCGCCGTCTCCTGCGACATCCGCGAGGAGGCCAACTGCCGGGAGTTGGCCGAGCGGGCCGCCGCCGAGTTCGGCCGGATCGACGTGCTCGTCAACAACGCGGCGTTCCAGATGTCCCAGCCCGACGGCATCGAGGCCATCCCCACCGAGCAGTTCGACCGGGTGATGCGGACCAACCTGTACGGGATGTTCTGGCTCACCAAGTTCGCCCTGCCGCACGTCCCGGCGGGCGGCAGCGTCATCAACTCCACCTCGGCGCAGGCGTACAAGCCCAGCCCGCACCTGCTCGACTACGCGATGACCAAGGGCGCCATCGTCACCTTCACCCACGGGCTCGCCCAGATGGTCGCGGAGCGCGGCATCCGCGTCAACGCGGTCGCGCCGGGCCCGGTGTGGACCCCGCTGATCCCGGCGACGCTGCCCGACACGGTCGAGTTCGGCAAGCAGAGCCCGCTCGGCCGTCCCGCCCAGCCCGCCGAACTCGCCCCCGCCTACGTGTACCTGGCGTCCCAGGAGGCCAGCTTCGTGACGGCGGAGATCCTCAACGCCACGGGCGGCACACCGCTGCCGTAGCGGCGAACTTCCCGGTTCCGGGCGGATCGCCCGCGAGGTCTACGGGGCAGACTACAGACGGTCGCGCGCTCCCGCGCGACCGCTGCCCGCGTCGGAGACCTCGACGGGAGGGACGTCCTATGAGGACCGGACCCCAGCGTTATCCGGGTGCCTCGACGGCGTACTGGTACCAGAACGCCTATCCGGGCTCTCCGATGGAGACCAACGTCATACTCTGGCACTCCACGGAGGGCACCTCGCTGCCCTCGTACGGAGGTGGCGCGTCCGCGCCGAACTTCACCGCGAAGCCCGACTTCGCCGCCAGACGCCTTGTCTGGTACCAGCACTTCGACTTCGACACGTCGAGCCGGGCCCTGCGCAACCTCTCCGGCGGCGTGGAGACGAACACGCTGAACGTCTGCCAGGTGGAGATCGTCGGTACCTGCGACCCGACCACCCACCGGCGGTGGGGTTCGACGCGCCACCTCTACACGCCCGAACTGCCCTCCTGGGTGGTGCGGGACCTGGCCGCGTTCGCCCGCTGGGCGCACGAGCGGCACGGCGTGCCGCTCACCTCCGGGCTGACCTTCAAGCCGTACCCCAGCTCGTACGGCTCCAACGGTGTGCGCCTGTCGGCCTCGCGGTGGCTCGGCTTCAAGGGCCACTGCGGGCACCAGCACGCCCCGGAGAACGACCACGGTGACCCCGGCGCGTTCCCCATGGCCGCCATCCTCGACGCCGCCAAGGGCACCCCCCAGGAGGACGACATGCCCCAGTACGTCAACCTCGGTCTCTCCGAGTCCTACACCCTGCGGCCCGGGGCCTGGGACTCCATCGAGTTCACCAGGGAGTGGAGCGACGAGACCGGCCACCACGCCACCAACGGCAGCGTGTGGGCGCGCGGTCCGGCCCGCTTCACCGGCTCCCTCAGCCTGACCGTCCTCGGCCTCCCGGCCGGTGCGGTGGTGCAGGCCCGGATGTCGGAGTACGAGGGCGACGAGCACCGCGCCGACCACCCCATCCACGAGATCGTCGGCACCTCGGGCAGCACCTTCGCCGTCATCCCGGTGACCAAACGGCTCGGC
The DNA here is from genome assembly GCF_040635175.1 of Streptomyces sp. NPDC006997. Taxonomy (NCBI): domain Bacteria; kingdom Bacillati; phylum Actinomycetota; class Actinomycetes; order Kitasatosporales; family Streptomycetaceae; genus Streptomyces; species Streptomyces sp. NPDC006997. The sequence continues at coordinate 89,266 of NZ_JBEYHH010000015.1, read as the reverse complement.
TCCCGCCGGGGGATGCGCGTCCGGCTCTTCAACCAGGCCGACGTGCCGGTCACCGTCAACAGTGCCGTCCTCACCGTGATGGTGTGGAAGGAGAACTGACGGTCACGCCACCGGCGCCCCCGACCCGGCGGCCGTCCGCGGGTCCGGGGTGCCGGGCGGGGTCGGCGGCAGGGCGTCGGCGATCGTCGCCATGATCGTGGGTGCCGTGCTGTGCAGGAAGAAGTGGCCGCCGGGCAGCATCCGCAGCTGGGATCCGCCCGACGTCTGCCGACGCCAGCCGTGCAGCCGGGCCGGGGAGACCAGGGCGTCCGCGTCGCCGCCGAACACCGTCAGCGGCACCGGCAGCGGGGGCTCGTCCCGGTACTCGTAGCTCTCCAGCACCGAGAAGTCGGCGCGCACGGTGGGCAGGACCAGCTCCATCAGCTCGGCGTCGTCCAGCAGGCTCTGCGGAGTGCCGCCGAGCTGGCGCAGGTGGTCCAGCACCTCCGCGTCCGGCGCGTCGTGGAGCCGCCGCCCGTCGTCGGGAGCGTCGGGCGCGGAGCGGCCGGAGACGAACAGGTGGGCGGGCAGCGGCAGGCCCCGCCGGACCAGGGTCCGGGTCAGCTCGAAGGCGAGCAGACCGCCCATGCTGTGCCCGAAGACCGCGAACGGCCGGTCCAGGAACGGCGTGAGGGCACCGGCCAGCGCGTCCACCAGCGGCCGCAGCCTGCTGATCGGGGGATCGGCGATACGGCCACCGCGGCCGGGCAGTTCCAGCGGGCACACCTGGATGTGCGCGGGCGCGAGCGGGTGCCAGGCGCGGTACGCCGCGGCGGCACCGCCCGCGTACGGGAGGCAGAACAGCCGGTAGGCGGCGTCCTCCCGGGGTCTCCAGGCGCCGAACCACGGGTCGTTCACTTCGCGTCTCCTTCAACAGCTCGGGCCGGTTCCCCGGCGGGCGGTGCGCGGTCAGCCCGCGGCGACGGTGTCCACCAGCTTCAGCGCGCGGGAGGGACAGCGCCCCACCACGCCCCGGACGGCCGGGAACCGCTCGGGCGGCGGGTCGGAGCGCAGCACCACCACGGTGCCGTCGTCGTCGGACTGGTCGAACAGGTCGGGCGCGGCCAGTGCGCACATGCCCGAACTGACGCAGACCTCGGGATCGGCCTCGATGCGCATCCTCGTCGCTCCAGGTGGTCAAGGGGTGGTCGGGAACGGGGGGTGAATCACGCGTTGATGCGAGGGTGGCGGTGATGCGGCAACTGCTTCACCACGTCGCCCCTTTGCTGCCCTATTCGTCTTCCTCGCCCGGGCGCACGGCCCAACCTTCCAAGAACGGGGGGAGACCAGTCAAGGGCCACGGGGGCGGCCAGGGCCTTGTGCCCGGCCGCCCTGGGGGCCGGTCGGAGATCCACTCAAGAGATGGTCCACACCCGGTCGACGTTCGAGCAAGACGCGCGTAGATGTACCTTCCCCGACCCTTTCGCAACCTTGACACCCCTGTTGACGGCGGCCGATATTAGCCGCCGTAAGGACGCACCCCTGGTACGAGCGCCACCGCCGCACAACCGACCGCGCACGTCAAGTCCGGCCGGCATTCCGCGCGCTACCCCACCGGCGTTTCTCCCACGTCGCGCGTCTGCGGGTGTTACCGCCCTTTCCGGCGAACTCACGGGACGGCTCACCCCACGCCGTCCACTGGAGAACTACGGAGGAACTACCTCGTGTCCGAAGCCCGGGCCGGTGAAGAGCCGCAGTCACCCACCAACGAACCCGTCGTTTCCCAGCAGACGCACTTAGTCCCCGTCAACTCCCTGGTGGCAGCCGACTCACCGCGGCTGACGGGGGAGGTCGAGGAGCACGCCAGGACGCTCGCCGAGTCGGAGGCCGCCCTGCCGCCCATCGTCGTCCACCGGCCCACCATGCGGGTCGTCGACGGGATGCACCGGCTGCGGGCGGCCGTGCTCCGCGGGGACGACGTCATCGAGGCCCGGTTCGTGGAGGGCTCCGCGCAGGACGCCTTCGTCCTCGCCGTCAAACTCAACGCCGAACACGGGATGCCGCTGTCCCGGCAGGACCGGGTGGCCGCCGCGGTGCGCATCGTGGAGAGCCACCCGGCCTGGTCCGACCGGCGGATCGCCGCCGTCACCGGCCTGTCCCCGGGGATGGTGGGATCGCTGCGCGCCCGCTCCGGCAACGCCCCCCAACTGGCCCTGCGCATCGGACGGGACGGCCGCCACCGCCCGGTCAACGGGGCCGCCGGACGGCTGGCCGCCAGCAAGGTCATCGCCGAGAGCCCGAACGCCTCGCTGCGGGAGATCGCGAGCAGGGCCGGCATAGCGGTGGCCACCGCACGGGACGTACGCAAGCGGATCCGGCTCGGCCAGGACCCGGTGACGCCGCGGCTGGCCCTCAGCATGAAGGTCGGCGACGACTCCGGCGAGCGGTCCGACGAGGCCGCGGCGGCGCCGCTGGGCCTGGAGACCACGCTGTCCAGTATGCGCCGGGACCCCTCGCTGCGGATGTCGCAGGTCGGGCGGACGCTGCTGCAACTGCTGCGCACCCATCTGCTCACCACGGAGCAGCGCCAGGACCTCATCAACGGCATCCCCGCCCACCGCGCCGCCGACGTGGCGCAGATGGCCCGGCTCTGCGCCTCCCGGTGGCTCCAGTTCGCCCGCGACGTCGAGGGCAGGCTCCCTGCCGCTGAGACCGGAGCGGGGCAGCAGCAGGTACGGCACCTCTCGCGCGGCGCCTGAGCCCCCGGGTACCGGCCGACACTCCCGCCGCGGGCCGACGGCGCCCGCACCGAGACACCACCCACGACCCAGGACGCACGGCCGGCGACCCCAGCGGCGCCGGTCGGGAGGGGACCCGAGATGGCCAGCCCGTTCGACGACCAGCAGGCGCGATACCTCGTGATCGTCAACGCCGAGAACCAGCACTCGCTCTGGCCCGCGTTCGCCGCGGTGCCCGACGGGTGGACCGTGGCGCACCAGGAGGCGGGGCACCGGGAGTGCCTGGAGTACATCGAGCGCGCCTGGACCGACATGCGGCCCGGCAGTCTGGTCACCGCGGTCAGCGGGGACTGAGGCGGGGACCGGCGGCGGCGCCCGGCGGGCGCCGCCCGCCCTCCGCTACCCGGCCACGGGTTCGGGCTCGGTACGGAACCGGTTGATCGCGGCCTCGTGACGCGCCCGCAGTTCCACGTCCCGCACCCCGAGCCCCTCCTGCGGAGCGAGGCACAGCACACCGACCTTGCCCTGGTGCCGGTTGTGGTGGACGTCGTACACCGCCTGCGGGGTCTGCTCCAGCGGCACCACGCGGGAGAGGGTGGGGTGGACGCGCCCCTTGGTGATGAGCCGGTTCGCCTCCCACGCCTCCCGGTAGTTGGCGAAGTGGGTGCCGACGATCCGCTTGAGGTGCATCCACAGGTAGCGGTTGTCGTACGTGTGCTCGTAGCCGCTGGTGGAGGCGCAGCTGACGATGGTGCCGCCGCGGCGCGCCACGAACACGCTCGCCCCGAACGTCTCCCGGCCGGGGTGCTCGAAGACGATGTCCGGGTCGTCGCCACCGGTCAGTTCCCGGATCCGGGACCCGAACCGCCGCCACTCACGCAGGTCCTGGGTGTGCTCGTCGGACCAGAAGCGGTACCCCTCCGCCGACCGGTCGATCACCAGCTCCGCGCCCATCCGACGGCACACCTCCGCCTTGCGCGGGCTGGACACCACGCACACCGGCGTGCCCCCGCCGTTGAGGACGAGCTGGGTGGCGTACGAGCCGAGACCGCCGGACGCGCCCCAGATCAGCACCGTGTCGCCCTGCTTCATGCGCGCCCCGTTGGGCGACACGAGCTGCCGGTAGGCGGTGGAGTTGACCAGGCCGGAGGCGGCGGCCTCCTCCCAGGTGAGGTGGTCCGGCTTCGGCATCAGCTGGTTCGCCTTGACCAGCGCCAGCTCGGCCAGCCCGCCGAAGTTGGTCTCGAACCCCCAGATCCGCTGCTCCGGGTCGAGCATCGCGTCGGCGTGCCCGTCGGGGTGGTCCAGCTCCACCGACAGGCAGTGCGCCACCACCTCGTCGCCGGGGCGCCAGGCGGTCACCCCGTCACCGCAGCGCAGCACCACCCCGGCCAGGTCGGAGCCGAGCACGTGGTACGGCAGGTCGTGCCGCGCCGCCTGCGGTGACGTCTTCCCGTACCGGGACAGGAAGCGGAACGTCGGCATCGGCTCGAAGATCGACGACCACACGGTGTTGTGGTTGATCCCGCTGGCCATCACCGCGACGAGTACCTCGCCCGCGGCGGGCCGCGGTACGGCGACCTCGTCGAGGTGCAGCGACGCGCGCGGGTCCTTGTCCCTGCCGTCGAGTCCGTCGAACATCGCGACCTCGTCGGCGTGCAGCGTGACGCCCCGGCAGAAATCGGGCACCGGAAGGGCCGCGACGGCCCCTGGCTCACCGGCCAGGATCGCGTCGAGGATCTTCTGCATCTTTCGGGCCTTTCGTTCGGAGAAAAAGGACATGCAAGAATTGCGGGATTCGCGAATCATTCATGCTGCACTCGGTCGCCGTACGAGTCCAGCGAGCCGTTAAGCGCCGTACCGCGCCGGGTGTTCAAGTGTCCGGGACGGCCAGTTGAACACCCCGGCTTCCGGCCGTCCCGCCACCGGTAGTCAGACGTTCCCGCAGGGCCTCAAACGCTGGCGGAGCGGTCCTCAACAGACGGCTGAAATCCGCTTGAGAACTCGAATGCTTTGACGATGCGGGTGTGCTCGTGGATGCTGACTTGCCGAGCAGGACAGACCTTTCCGGAATTCAATTCCGGAAAGGGCTCTCCCGTAGGTTGTCCAAAGTGAGAGGACGGTTTGATGCCGGGCCCCGATTCCGAATCGCTCGTCGATCATTTCCGAGCGGCCTTCGGTGAGAACCCGCGGTTCCAGACCTTCCGGTTCCTCGTGGACGGTGAGGGAGAGCCGCAGTGCCTGACCAACGCCGAGGTCGACCTGCGGGCGCGCGCCATCGCCGCCGTCCTGCGCGAACGCTTCCCGGTGGGGGAGCGGGCGCTGATCCTGTGCCCGGCCGGGCTGGACTACATGGTGTCCTTCTTCGCCTGCCTGTACGCGGGCATCATCGCCGTCCCCGCCTACCCGCCGGACCCGGCGTTCCTCAAGCGGACCCTGCCGCGGCTGGTCGCCGTCATGGAGGACGCCGAGCCGGTGGTGATCCTCGCCCCGGCGAAGACCGTCGCCCTGGCCGACTCCTTCGCCGAACACGCCCCGGCGCTGCGGGACATCACCTGGGTCGCGGTCGACGACCTGGACACCGCGGCGGCCGACGGCTGGCGCCACCCCGGCACCCGCCGGGACGACATCGCCTTCCTCCAGTACACCTCCGGCTCCACCAGCCGTCCCAAGGGCGTGATGGTCAGCCACGGCAACCTGCTGCACAACTTCGACGCCATGAACGGCAGGTTCTTCTCCGAGGACCCCGACCCGCACGTGGTGAGCTGGCTGCCGCCCTTCCACGACATGGGCCTGATCTTCGCCCTGCTCACCCCGGCCTACGCCGGGTTCCCGGTCACGTTCATGGCGCCGTACTCCTTCCTCAAGCGCCCGTTCCGCTGGCTGAAGGCGCTCTCCGACACCGGGGGGACCGCCAGCGCCGCGCCCAACTTCGCCTACGACCTCGCGGTGGCCAAGGTGACGCCGCAGGAGCGCGAGACGCTGGACCTGAGCCGGTGGCGGGTGGCCGCCAACGGCGCGGAGCCGGTGCGGCGGGAGACCCTGGAGCGCTTCTCCGCCGCCTTCGCCGACTGCGGGTTCCGGCCCGCCGCGCACGCGCCGTCCTACGGCCTCGCCGAGGGCACCCTGATGGTCTCCACCAGCGACCCGCTGACCGACCCGGTCTGGCGCGACCTGACGCCGGACGCCCTGGCGGCGGGCTCGGCCGTGGACGCCGCGCCGGGCGAGCCGTCCCGGACGCTGCTGGGCTGCGGCTACTCGGTGCTCGACCAGCGGGTGGTGATCGCGGACCCGGAGACCCGCACCGCCGTGCCGGAGGGCCGGATCGGCGAGATCTGGGTGGCCGGGCCGAGCATCGCCCACGGCTACTGGCGCCGGGGCCCGGAGACCGAGGAGACCTTCCGCGCCCAGCTGGCCGACACCGGCGAGGGCCCCTTCCTGCGCACCGGCGACCTCGGCTTCGTGGACGGTCCCGAGCTGTACGTCACCGGCCGCCGCAAGGACGTCGTCATCATCGCGGGCCGCAACCACTACCCGCAGGACATCGAACGCACCGTGGAGGAGGTGGACCGCGGGCTGCGCCCGGGCTGCGGGGTGGCGGGCTCCCGGGACATCGGCGGCGAGGAGCGGCTGATCGTCGTCCAGGAGTACCGCGGCAGCAAGGATCCCGCGGAACACCAGCGGGTCATCGCCGCGATCCGGGCGGAACTCGCCCGGGAGCACAGCCTCCAGGCGTTCGCGGTCGCCCTGGTGCGGGCGGGCACCGTGCCGAAGACGTCCAGCGGCAAGCTCCAGCGCTCCGCCTGCCTGGACGCCTTCATGGACGACAGCCTCAAGGCGGTCGCCGTCTGGCGGCAGGACCGGGACGGCGCGCTGCCCACGGCACCCGCCGCGTCCGCCGCGCCCGCCGCGCCCGCCGCGTCCGTCGCGCCCGCCGCGCCCGCCGCGCCCACGGCGCCCGTCGTGACCGCCGTCGAGATCGAGGGGTGGCTGCGGGAGGCGCTGGCCGACGCGGTCAGCAGCCGGGCCCAGGACATCGACCCCGCCCTGCCGTTCGCCTCGTACGGCCTGCAGTCGGTGCAGATGGTCACGATGGCCGGTGACCTCGAACGCCACCTCGGCCGCCCGGTGGACGCCACCGCGGCGTGGCAGCACCCCACCGTGGAGAAACTCGCCCGGCACCTGGCGGGCGGGCCGGGTACGGCGGACGCGCCGGAGGCTGGCACGGGCGCCGCGCCTGGCACCGGCACAGGCACCGCGCCTGACACCGCCACCGTCGTCGTGCCGGCCCCCGACGCCGCCGCCCAGCCCGGCGAAGGCGCCGCCGAGCCCGTAGCCGTCGTCGGTATCGGCTGCCGCTTCCCCGGCGGGGCCGACGGGCCGGACCGCTTCTGGCGGCTGCTGAGCGAGGGCCGCGACGCGGTCACCGAGGTGCCCGCGGAGCGCTGGAAGACCGAGGACTTCAGCGCCGACGACCCCAAGACCCCCGGCCGCACCAACAGCCGCTGGGGCGGTTTCCTGGCGGACGTCGACCAGTTCGACCGCGGCTTCTTCGGCATCGCGCGCCAGGAGGCCGCGCGCATGGACCCGCAGCAGCGGCTGCTCGCCGAGGTCGCCTTCGAGGCGCTGGAGGACGCCGGGCTGCCCGCCGACCGGCTCGCCGGCTCACCGACCGGCGTGTTCGTCGGCATCTCCTCCTTCGACTACGCCGCGCACCAACTGCGCGACCTGGACGCCATCGACGCCTACACCGGCACCGGCAGCGCGCTGAGCATCTCCGCCAACCGCCTGTCGTACCTGCTGGACCTGCGCGGCCCCAGCATGGCCGTCGACACCGCGTGCTCCTCCTCGCTGGTCTCGGTCCTCCAGGCCGCCGCGAGCCTCGCCCAGGGCGACTGCGACCTGGCGCTGGCCGGTGGGGTGAACCTGGTGCTGTCCCCGGCGCTCGCCATCAACTTCAGCAAGGCGGGCGTGATGTCCGCCGACGGCCGCTGCAAGCCCTTCGACGCCAGCGCCAACGGCTACGTCCGCTCCGAGGGCGCCGGGATCGTCGTCCTCAAGCCGCTCAGCCGCGCGCTCGCCGACGGCGACCGGGTCTACGCCGTGATCCGCGGCGGCGCCGTCAACTCCGACGGCGCCAGCAACGGCCTCATGGCCCCCAACCCGCAGGCCCAGGAAGCCGTCCTGCGCGCCGCCTACACCCGCGCCGGGGTCCGCCCGGCGGACGTGCGCTACGTCGAGGCGCACGGCACCGGCACCATCCTGGGCGACCCGATCGAGGCCAAGGCGCTCGGCGCCGTCCTCGGCGAGGGCCGCGACCCGGAACGGCCGTGCCTGATCGGCTCGGTGAAGTCCAACGTCGGGCACATGGAGTCGGCCGCGGGCATCGGCGGTCTGATCAAGACCGCCCTGGTGCTGCACCACCGCACCGTGCCGCCGACCGTGCACTACCGCGAGCCCAACCCGCACATCCCCTTCGACGCGCTGCCGCTGCGGGTGGCGGACGCCCTCCAGCCGTGGCCCGACCACGACGGCCCCGCCCTCGCGGGCGTCAGCTCCTTCGGCTTCGGCGGCACCAACGCCCACGTCGTCCTCCAGGAGGCGCCGCCCACCCCCGCCGCCGCCCCGCCCGCACCCGACGGCGCGGTGCTGCTGCCCGTTTCGGCCCGCGACGAGGGCGCGCTGCGCGAGCTGGCCGCCCGCTACGAGACCCTCCTGGCCGACGCCGGGGACGGCCTCACCCCCGGCGTCCTCGCCTCGGCGGCGGCGCTGCGCCGCACCCACCACGAGCACCGGCTGGCCGCCACCGGCAGCACCCTCGGCGAACTGCGCGCCGCCCTGGCCGCCTTCGGCCGCGGCGAGCAGAGCACCGGGCTCGCCTCCGGCGTCCGGCGCGTCGGCTGGCGCCCCCGGCCGGTGTTCGTGTTCTCCGGGCAGGGCCCCCGCTGGTGGCCGGTCGCCGCCGACCTGCTCGACGGCGCACACGGCGAACCGGCGTTCCGCGCCGTCGTCGAACGCGCCGACGCGCTGCTGCGCCGCCACACCGACTGGTCGCTCCTCGACCAGCTCACCGCCGACCCCGACCGCTCCCGGCTGTCGGACACCGCCGTCGGCCAGCCCGCGCTCGTCGCCGTGCAGATCGCCCTCGCCACGCTGTGGCGGTCCTGGGGCGTGGAACCGGCCGCCGTCCTCGGGCACAGCGTCGGCGAGATCGCCGCCGCGCACGTGGCGGGCGCGCTGTCCCTGGAGGACGCCCTCGTCGTCGCGCTGCACCGCGGCACCGCCCTGCACACCGCCGCGGGCAAGGGCCGGATGGCCGTCGTCGGCCTCTCCCTGGACGAGGCGCGGCGGCTGCTCGACGAGCGCAAGCCCGGACCGGTGTGGGTGGCCGCCGCCAACAGCCCCGGCGCCACCGTCCTGTCCGGCGAGAGCGCCGCCCTGACGGCGCTGGCCGCCACCCTGGAGGCCGAGGGCGTCTACTGCCGGCTCCTGGAGTCCGTCGACTTCGCCTCCCACTGCCCGCTGATGGAACCCGTCGCGGCCGAACTGTGGCGGCTGCTGTCCGGCCTGACCCCGCGCGTCGCCGCCCTCCCGATGCTCTCCACCGTCACCGGCGAGCCCGTCGCCGGTGACCGGCTCGACGCGGAGTACTGGGCCGCCAACCTCACCCGCCCGGTGCTGTTCGACACCGCCGTCACCGCGCTCGCCGAGTCCGGGCACGACGTGTTCGTCGAACTCTCCCCGCACCCGATGCTCACCGACGCCATGACCGAGCGGCTGTCCTCGTACGAGCACACGGTCACCGTGTCCTCGCTGCGCCGCGACGGCTCCGGCCGGGCCGCCGTGCTGACCGGGCTCGGACAGCTCTACAGCGCCGGGTTCCCGGTCGACTGGACCCGCGTGTACGGCACGTCCGGCCCGCTGCCCGCCCTGCCCACGTATCCGTGGCAGCGCACCCGGTGCTGGTTCGGCCAGGACACCGCCGTACGCCGTGCCGTCTGGGACGGCCACCCCGTGCTGCGCTCCTTCACACGCTCCGCGGTCGCCCCGCACGCCGAGCACTGGTCCGCGCCCGTGGACCTGGAAGGCTTCGGCTACCTCAAGGACCACCAGCTCGTCGGCGGCCCCGTACTCCCCGCGAGCCTGGTCCTGGACGCCGCGCTCGCCGCCGCCCGCACCCGGCTCGGGCCGGACGCGGCCGTCACCGACCTGCACCTGACCCGGCTGACCCCGGTGCCCGACCGGTGCGCCGACGCCACCGTGCAGCTCGTCCTCCAGCCGGAGACCGCCGAGACCGGCTCGGTACGCCTGTTCAGCCGCGCCGGGGAGGACGACGACTGGGCACCCGCCGCCCACGGCTCCTGCCACCGCGCCGCCGGGCACGAACACTCCGGCGCCGTGCCGCTGGCCGAGCTGCGCGCCCGCTGCGCCGACGCCGTCGACGCCCGCGACCACTACGCCGCGCTGCACCGCTCCGGCCTGCGGTACGGACCGGCGTTCCAGGGCATCGCGGAGCTGTGGCGCGGCTCCGGCGAGGCCCTCGCCCGGCTGCGCGACGCGACGGAACTGACCGACGACCGCGGCGCCCACCTCGTCCACCCGGCCGTCCTGGACAGCGCCCTGCAGGTCCTGGGCGCGGCCCTCGGGGCCCACCAGCCGTCCCCGGACCGCACCTACCTGCCGGTGCGGGTGGGCCACTTCACCCTCCTCACCGACCGCGCCGCACCCCGCTGGGCCCATGCCACGGTCCCCGCGCCGGGACCGGACGCCGACGAGATCACCGACGCCACGGTGGTGCTGTACGACGACTCCGGCACCGTCCTCGGCGAGCTGACCGGGGTCGCCCTGCGCGCGGCGCACCGCGCGGACGCCGGTGACCCGGCCGGGCGGGACCTGTACCGGATCGACTGGGCCGAACCGGCCGCCGACGAGCCGGCCCCCTCGGCCCGGCCCGGCCGGTGGCTGCTGCTCGCCGACCGCGGCGGCGTCGGCACCGGCGTCGAGGCCGCGCTCACCGCCCGCGGCGGCACCTGCGTGACCGTGACCGCCGGACCCGGATACCGCCGTACGGCACCCGGCCGGTACGAGATCGACCCCGCCAGCCCGGACGACCTCGCCGCCCTGCTGGCCGACGTCACGGCGTCCGACGCCCTCGACGGTGTCGTGGACGCCCGGGTCCTGGACCTCGGCCTGGCCGAGGACGCCACCGTCGAGCAGGTCGTCGACGCGCAGGACGCCGCCTGCGTGCCCGTCCTGCACCTGGTGCAGCGCCTCGCCGCCGCCGCGCCGGAGCCGACGCCCCGTCTGGTGCTGCTCACCCGGGGCGCCCAGCAGGCCGACGACGCCGACCGGCCCGCCGTCGCCCAGTCACCGCTGTGGGGTCTGGCCCGGGTCATCGGCCTGGAACACGGCGAGCTGCGCCCGCTGGTCGTCGACCTCGACCCGGCCCGCCCCGCCGACGAGGCCGAGCACGTCGTGGCGGAGCTGCTCCGCGGCGGCGACGACGACCAGGTGGCCCTGCGCGCCGGAGCCCGCCGCACCCCGGCCCTGCGGCCCTGGAAGGACAACGGCACCGGACAGCGGGAGCCGCGGTGGTCCTTCGACGCCGACCGGGACGGCAACCACCGCCTCCTCGCGGCACGTCCGGGCCTGCTGTCCAGCCTGCGGTCGACCCTGTGGGACCGGACCCCGCCCGGGCCCGGCCAGGTGGAGATCGAGGTGGCCGCGGCGGGCCTGAACTTCAGCGACGTGCTCAAGGCGCTGAACACCTACCCGGGCGCCGAGGGCGTCGTGCCGCTGGGCGCCGAGTGCGCGGGCCGGATCAGCGCCGTCGGCGAGGGCGTGACGCAGTACCGGGTCGGGGACCCGGTGATCGCGGTCGGCGGCAGCAGCATGGCCGCCTTCACCACCGTCGCCGCCGACCTGGCCGCCCCGCTGCCCGAGGGACTCACCCCCGAGCAGGGCGCCGCGCTGCCCATCGCGTTCCTCACCGCCGTGCACGCCCTGGAGCGGCTCGCCCGCCTCCGCAAGGGCGAGAAGGTGCTCATCCACTCCGCGACCGGCGGTGTCGGCCTCGCCGCCCTCCAGGTCGCCCAGCGCAACGGCGCCCAGGTCTACGCCACCGCGGGCACCGAGGAGAAACGCGCGCTGCTGCGCTCCCTCGGCGTGGAGCACGTGACGGACTCCCGCTCCCTCGCCTTCGCCGACGAGATCGAGCGGGCCACCGACGGACGCGGCGTGGACGTGGTGCTCAACTCGACCACCGGCGAGGCCCTGGTCCGCAGTATGCGGCTGCTGGCGCCCGGCGGCCGGTTCGTGGAGATCGGCAAGCGGGACATCCACGACGACAGCCACATCGGCCTGGGCTTCTTCAAGGACAACCGGGCGTTCTTCGCCGTCGACCTGGAACGCAGCATCCGCGAGCGGGACGACCTCGTCCCGGAACTCCTGCACGAGGTCACCCAGGGCTTCGCCCGCGGCGAGTTCACCGCGCTGCCGGTGACCGTCCACCCGTACGCCGAGTCCGCCGCCGCGTTCACCGCGATGGCCCGGGCCCAGCACACCGGCAAGCTCGTGCTCCGACCCGACCCGCGGGAACAGGTCACCACGGGCCCGGAGCGGGCCCCCGTCCGGCCGGGCGCGACCTACCTGATCACCGGCGGTCTGGGCGCCCTCGGCCTGGAGACCGCCCGCTACCTGACCGAGCAGGGCGCCCGGCACCTGGTGCTGGTCGGCCGCAGCGCCCCGTCGCCCGAGGCGGAACGGGCGGTGGCAGCGCTGCGCGCCACGGCCGAGGTGAGCACCGTACGCGCCGACCTGTCGCGGTACGACGCCGTGGCGGAGGTCGTCGCCCGGATCGACGGCGAGATGCCGCCGCTCGCGGGAGTCGTGCACGCCGCCGGTGTCCTGGACGACGGACTGCTGACCGGACTGGACCGGGACCGGTTCCGCGCGACCGCCGCGCCGAAGTCCCTCGCCGCCTGGCACCTGCACCGCGCCACCGCCGACCGCGAGCTGGACTTCTTCGTCCTGTACTCGTCCGCCGCCGCGGTACTCGGCTCGCCCGGCCAGGGCAACTACGCCGCCGCCAGCGCCTTCGTCGACGCCCTCGCCCACCACCGCAGGTCGCTCGGCCTGCCCGCGCTGAGCATCGACTGGGGTCCCTGGTCGCGGATCGGCCTGGCGGCCCGGCCCGACCGCGGCGGCGCGCTCGCCACCCGTGGCGTGCGGAGCATCAGCCCCGAACAGGGCATCGCCACCCTGGACCTGCTGCTGCGCGGCTCCGCGACCCAGGTGTGCGTGCTCCCGCTGGACCGCGACGCCCTGCGCGGCCACCCCGCCGCGGGCCTGCTGCGCACCCTCGCCGACCGGCCCGAGCGGACCGGGGCCGAGGCGCAGGACGACGTACGGCGCCGGATGCTCGCGGTCGAGCCCGGCCGCCGCCGCAGGGCGGTGCTGACCGAGCACTGCAAGGCCCTCGCGGCCCGCGTCGTGGGCGGCCAGCCGGCCGCGATCGACAGCAGCGCCCCGTTCACCGCCATGGGCTTCGACTCCCTGCTCTCCCTGGAGCTGCGCGTGGGCCTCGAATCCTCCCTCGCCCTCTCCCTGCCCTCGACCGTGACCTGGCGCTTCCCCACCATCGACCAGCTCGTGCCGTTCCTGGCCGAGCGCATGGAGATCGAGCTGGAGACCGCGCCCGAACCGGTGCGGCAGCCCGCGCCCGCCACCCCGGAAGCCGTCGAGGAGGACGGCCCGCCGGACCTCGACACGATGTCAGCCGCCGAACTCGAAGCGCTGCTGCTGGCCAAGACGAAGCAGATCGACGAAGGAGGCCGGCCATGACGGAACCGGGCCAGGACGGCGTGTCCGCCGCCACGCTCAAGCGCGCCTATCTGACCATGGCGCGACTGCAACGCCAGGTCGAGGAGTACGAGCGGGCCAGGAGCGAACCGATCGCCATCGTCGGCGTCGGCTGCCGCTTCCCCGGCGGCGTCACCGACACCGACACCTACTGGCGGCTGCTCACCGACGGCGTCGACGCCATCCGCGACATCCCCGCCGACCGCTGGGACAACGACGCCTTCTACGACGAGGAGCGCGGCAAGCCGGGCACCATCAACACCCGCTCCGGCGGCTTCCTGGACCGCATCGACCAGTTCGACCACGACTTCTTCGGCATCTCCCGGCGCGAGGCGCTGGCCATGGACCCCCACCAGCGGCTGACCCTCGAAGTGGCCTGGGAGGCGCTGGAGAACGCCGGGCAGGCGCCCTCCGCGCTGGCCGGGAGCCGTACCGGCGTCTTCATGGGCGTGGCGACCTCGGACTACGTCACCGCGCAGATCCGGCACATCGAGGACGTCAGCGCCTACACCAGCTCGGGCGCCGCCCTCAGCTTCATCCCCGGCCGCATCGCCTACCTCCTCGACCTGCGCGGCCCCAACTTCGCCGTGGACACCGCCTGTTCCTCCTCGCTGGTCGCGGTGCACCAGGCGTGCCAGAGCCTGCGCACGGGGGAGTGCGACACCGCGCTCGCGGGTGGCGTCAACGTGGTGATGTCGCCGGTGCTGCTGGTGTCCCAGTCGCAGTTCGGGTCGGTGTCCCGGCAGGGCCGGGCGATGACCTTCTCCGACAGCGCGGACGGCTACGTGCGCGGCGAGGGCTGCGGAGTCGTCGTCCTCAAGCGGCTCTCCGACGCCGTGCGGGACGGCGACCGCGTGCTGGCCCTGGTCCGCGGCGGCGCCGTCAACCAGGACGGCCGCAGCTCCGGCATCACCGCGCCCAACGGGGCGGCCCAGCGCGAGGTGTACCGGGCCGCCCTCGACGCCAGCGGCGTCAAGCCGCACCAGGTCGGCCTCATCGAGACGCACGGCACCGGCACCCGGCTCGGCGACCCGATCGAGGCCGAGTCGCTCGCCGACGTCTACGGACGGCCGGACGGCGACCCCGTCTACCTCGGCGCCGTCAAGACCAACCTCGGCCACCTGGAGGCCGCGGCCGGAGCCGCCGGGCTCATCAAGGCCGCGCTCTGCCTGGCGCACGGCGAGATCCCGCCCAACCTGCACTTCACCAAGCTCAACGCGAACATCTCCTTCGAGGGCACCACCTTCGCCGTCCCCACCCGGGTCACCCCCTGGCCGGAGTCGGAGGAGCCGCGGTTCGCGGCCGTGAGCAGCTTCGGGCTCAGCGGCACCAACGCCCACCTGATCCTGCAACAGGCACCGGCGGCCCCCGCGCCCGCCCCCGACGAGCGCCGCCCCGCCTCGGTGCTGCCGCTGTCGGCCAGGAGCGAGACCGCCCTCGCCCACCTCGCCCGCCGCTACCAGGACCGCCTCACCGCCGCGGACGACACTCCGCTGGCCGACCTGTGCCACACCGCGGGCACCGGCCGCTCCCGGTTCCGGCACCGGCTCGCCGCCGTGGGTGGCACCCGCCAGGAGGTCGCCGACCAGCTGGCGGCCTTCCTGCGCGGCGAGAGCGCCCCCGGACTGGTCCACGACGAGGCCGAGAACACCGAGGTCGTCTTCCTCTTCACCGGCCAGGGCGCCCAGCGCCCCGGCATGACGGCCCGCCTCTACGAGACCCAGCCCACCTTCCGCGAGGCGATCGACACCTGCGCCGGGATCCTGGAGCCGCTGCTCGAACGGCCGCTGCTGTCCGTGCTCTACCCGGCGGACCCCGACGACGGCCGGATCAACGACACCGCCTACGCCCAACCCGCCACGTTCGCCGTGGAGTACGCGATGGCGGCGCTGTGGCGGTCCTGGGGCGTCGAACCGGCCGCCGTCCTCGGCCACAGCTTCGGCGAGATCGTCGCCGCCTGCGTCGCGGGCGCCATGTCGCTGGAGGACGGCCTGCGGTTCACCGTCGACCGGGCCCGCATCATCCAGGAGTTCTGCAAGCCCGGCACGATGGCCGCGGTGTTCGCGCCCGAGGCGGAGGTCGCCGCCCGGATCGCCGACGACCCCGACCGGATCTCCATCGCCGCCGTCAACGGCCCCGCCAACACCACCATCTCCGGGGAGCGGGAGCTGGTGGAGGAGGTCTGCGCCGACTTCGCCGCCCGCGGGATCACCGTCAAGTCGCTGCGCATCGCCTCCGCGGGCCACTCACCGCTGATGGACCCGGTGGTCGACCCGCTGCGCGACGCCGCCCGGAAGATCACCTTCAACGCCCCCGCCATCCCGCTCGTCTCCAACGTCACCGGCGAGCTGTGGCCGTGGGACCAGGCGCCCGAGGCCGACTACTGGTGCCGCCACGTCCGGCAGGCGGTGCGGTTCGCCGACGGGGTGCGCACCCTGCACGACCTGGGCTACCGCGCCTTCGTGGAGGTCGGCCCCGCTCCCACGCTGCTCGGCCTGGTCAGCGACACGCTGCCCGCCGACCACGACGACCTGCTGCTGCCCAGCCTGCGCCCGCGCACCGACGACTGGGAGGTGCTGCTGCCCACCGTCGCCGCCCTGTACGCGCGCGGCGCAAGCGTCGACTGGGCGGGCTTCGACCAGGACTACACCCGGTCGAGGGCCGCGCTGCCCACCTACCCGTTCGACCCGACCGAGTGCTGGCAGCCGCCCAGGCCCTGGCACGACGGCGCCGCCCCCGCCCCCCGCTCCGAGGACGGGGCATCCGTCGACGCCCCCCGCGAGGAGACCGAGAAGGCCCCGGCCCGGCGCCGCGGCAGGCGCAAGCAGAGCCCGATCCCCACGGCCGAGGAGCTGCTGGGCCTGCCGGAGGCGGAGCGCCTGCCCACGCTCACCGACCGGTTCGTGCTCGTCGTCAGGAACGTGCTCGGCTCGGCGTCCGCCTCCGTCGGCGTGGACGAGCAGCTGACCGGCCTCGGCCTGGACTCGCTGATGGCCGTGGAACTGCGCAACGACATCCAGAGCAGGCTGCGGGTCACCCTCCCGGTCACCGACTTCCTCGGCGGCGCCACCATCCGGACCGTCGCGGAACGCGCCCTCGCCCAGCTCACCGCCGACGGCGCCGCGACACCCGCCCGGGACGGCGGGTCCGCCCGGGGCGCGCGCTCCGCGCCGATCCGCCGCCGACGGCGTACGGAGGACAGCACCGCCGCCGACGTGCTGGCCCAGCTGGACGCCCCCGCCCCCGGCACGACGGGAGAGGACCGGCCGTGACCGACGACCTCGCCACCCGGCTGGCCGCCCTGACCCCCGAGCAACGGGCCCGCTTCGAGGAGCTGATGGCCGAACGCGCCACGGCCGGGGACACCTTCCCGCTGTCCGTGCTGCAACGCGGCACCTGGTTCCTCGAACAGCTCCGGCCGGGGAACCCCGGCTACATCGTGCCCGGCGCCGCCCGTGTCGTCGGGCCGCTGGACGCGACCGTGCTGCGGGCCGCCGTAGCCGAGATCGTGCGCCGCCACGAGGCGCTGCGCACCACCTTCCGCGTCCAGGACGGCGCCCCGGTCCAGGTCGTCCACCCCGAACTGACCGTGGACGTCCCCGAGACCGACCTGCGCGGCGAGCGGTTCACGCCCGCCGAGCGGCAGCGCCGGATCGACGAGGCGCTCGCCGAGCCCTTCGACATCACCACCGGCCCGCTGCTGCGGGTACGGCTGCTGCGCACCGGCGCCGACGAGTCGGTGCTGGTGACCGCCATGCACCACCTGATCTCCGACCGCTGGTCCACCGCGGTCTTCCTGACCGAACTCTCCGAGCTGTACGAGGCGTTCGCCGCCGGACGGCCCTCACCGCTGCCCGAACTGGAGATCCAGTACGGCGACTTCTCCGACTGGCAGCACCAGCAGCTCGCCGAGGGCGCCTGGGACGCGGACCTGGCGTACTGGCGCCAGCACCTCGACGGCGCCCCCGCGGCGCTCGACCTGCCCACCGACCGGCCCCGCCCGGCCGTCCAGGGCTTCAACGGCCGCTCCGTCCCCGTCGAACTGCCCGAGCCGCTGATGCGCGCGCTGGGCGCGCTGGCCGGACGGCACGGCGCGACCCCGTACATGGCGCTGCTCGCCGTGCTCCAGATCCTGCTGCACCGCCACAGCGGCCAGGACGACATCGTCGTGGGCGTGCCCATCGCGCAGCGGGACCGCGTCGAGGTCGAGCCGGTGATCGGCTACTTCGTCAACACCCTGGCGATCCGCGCGGAACTGGGCGGCAACCCCTCGTTCAGCACCGTGCTGCACCGGGTCCGGGACGCCTGCCTGGGCGCCTACGCCCACCAGGACGTGCCGTTCGAGCTGGTGGTGGCCGACCTGAAGCTGGCCCGCGACCTCAGCCGCCCGCCGCTGTGCCAGGTCAGCTTCAGCTACGGCCGGGAGCCGGTGCCGCCCCGGGCGCTGGGCGGCGCGCACCTGAGCAGGCTGCCGGTGCGCAGCGAGGGCGCCCGCTTCGACCTGGAGCTCCAGGCGTTCGACAGCGGCGGCGCGCTCACCGGCTGGTTCGAGTACGACCGCGACCTGTTCGACGAGTCCACGGTCGTCCGCCTCGCCGCCCGCTTCCACCGGCTGGCCGAGCAGGCCGCCGCGCACCCCGACACCCCGGTGGACGACTTCGAGCTCCTCGACGACGCCGAACGGCACCTCGTCCTCAGCGAGTGGAACGCCACGGACCACGACTGGGGCACCGAGGACGGCTGGGTCCACCAGTGCGTCGAGGCGCGGGCCCGCCGCCACCCCGACGCCGAGGCGGTCCGCTTCGACGGCGAGTCACTGACCTACGACGCCCTCAACCGCCGTGCCAACCGCCTCGCGCACCGGCTGCGCCGCCACGGCGTCGGCCGCGACACCGTCGTCGGCGTGGCCATGGAACGCTCCCTCGACCTGGTGGTCAGCCTGCTGGCGGTCCTCAAGGCGGGCGGCGCGTACCTGCCGCTCGACCTCGACCTGCCCGAGGCGCGCCTCGCGGCCATCCTCGAGGACGCCCGGCCGCCGGTGGTGCTCACCCACGGCCCGGTGACCGACCGGCTGCCCCCGCTCGACCGCCCCGTCCTCGACACCGACGCCCTCGCCGCCGAACTGGCCGCCGAACCCGAGGACGACCCCGACGTCCCCGTGGACGGCGAGGACCTGGCCTACGTCATCTTCACCTCCGGCTCCACCGGCCGCCCCAAGGGCGTGATGAACGTCCACGCCGCCCTGCGCAACCGGCTGCTGTGGATGCAGGACGCCTACCGCCTCGACGCCTCCGACCGGGTGCTCCAGAAGACCCCGTTCTCGTTCGACGTGTCGGTGTGGGAGTTCTTCTGGCCGCTGCTGAGCGGCGCCACCCTCGTCGTCGCCCGCCCCGGCGGTCACCGCGACAGCGGCTACCTCGCCCAGGTCATCCAGGACGAGGCGATCACCACCGTCCACTTCGTGCCGTCCATGCTCCAGGTCTTCCTCACCGAACCGGTGGAGAAGTGCACCAGCCTGCGCCGGGTCGTATGCAGCGGCGAGGAGCTGACCCGCGACCTGCACGACCGGTTCCTCGCCCGCTCCCAGGCCGACCTGCACAACCTGTACGGCCCCACCGAGGCCGCCATCGACGTCACCGCCTGGCACTGCCGCCCCGACGACACCGACCGGCGCCCCGTCCCCATCGGCCGCCCCATCGCCAACACCCGGCTCTACGTGCTCGACCAGCGGAGCCGCCCGGTGCCCGTCGGCGTGCCCGGCGAACTCCACATCGGCGGGCGGGGACTGGCCCGCGGCTACCTCAACCGCCCCGACCTGACCGCCGAGCGCTTCGTCGACGACCCCTTCGTCCCCGGCGCGCGCGTCTACCGCACCGGCGACCTGGCCCGGTACCGGGCCGACGGTGCCCTGGAGTTCCTCGGCCGGGTCGACCACCAGATCAAGCTGCGCGGCCAGCGCATCGAACTCGGCGAGATCGAGGCGGTGCTGACGGCGCACGAGGCGGTCCGGGAGGCCGTCGTGGTCGCCCGCGAACACGCCCCCGGCGACGTCCGGCTCGCGGCCTACGTGACCCCCGCCGCCGACACCGCCCCGGCCCCCGGCGACCTCGCCACCCACCTGCGGCGCAGTCTCCCCGAGTACATGGTGCCCGCGTCCTTCACCACCCTGGAGCGGCTCCCGCTCACCCCCAGCGGCAAGACCGACCGCAAGGCACTGCCCGCGCCCGAGACCACCCGCCCCGACCTGGGAACCCGGTTCGTCGCCCCCCGCGACGAGACGGAGCACGCCCTCGCCGCCCTCTGGCGCGACCTGCTCGGCGTGGAACGCGTCGGCACCCGCGACAACTTCTTCGACCTCGGCGGGCACTCCCTGCTGATGGCCGAGTTCCGGACCGTCCTCGCCGCCTCCCTCGGCCACGACCTGACCATGGTGGAGCTGTTCCAGCACCCCACGGTCGGCTCACTGGCCGAGTACCTCAGCGGTGCGCGGGCGGCGTCCGGGTCCCGAGACGGCGCCCGCGAGCGCGCCGAGAACCGTCGACAGTCCCGCAACCGGCGGCAGCAGGCAGCCGAACGTCGGGCTCTTTCCCGCGAAGACAGGTGATCACGTGTCAGAGCCAGACCACGACCAGGAGCACGGCGAGGACCGGGACCTCGACCGCATCGCCGTCATCGGCATGGCGGGCCGCTTCCCCGGCTCCCCGGACGTCGAGACGTTCTGGACCAGCCTCGAACAGGGCCGGGAGGGCATCAGCACCTTCACCGACGAGGAACTCGTCGCCGACGGCGTCGACCCGGCCCTGCTGGAGCGCGACGACTACGTCAGGGCCAAGGGGTTCCTGAAGGACGCCGACCTGTTCGACGAGGGCTTCTTCGGCTACAGCCCCCGCGAGGCCGAGATCCTCGACCCCCAGCACCGGATCTTCCTCGAATGCGCCTGGCAGGCCCTGGAGTCGGCCGGGGTCGACCCGCACCGCTTCGAGGGCCGGATCGGCGTGTTCGCCGGGGCGGGCTTCAACTCGTACCTGCCGCTCAACCTGATGAACAACCAGCGGGTCCTGGACGCGGCGGGCATGTACCAGGTCATGCTCGGCGGCGACAAGGACTTCCTGGCCACCCGGACCTCGTACAAACTGGACCTCAAGGGGCCGAGCGTCACCGTCCAGACCGCCTGCTCCACCTCGCTGACCGCGGTGCACCTGGCCTGCCAGAGCCTCCTCAACGGCGAGTGCGAGATCGCCGTCGCGGGCGGCGTGTCGGTCTCCGCGCCGCTGCGCAGCGGCTACGTGCACGAACCCGGCGGCATCCTGTCACCCGACGGGCACTGCCGCGCCTTCGACACCGCGGCGTCCGGAACCGTCGCGGGCAACGGCGTCGGCGTGGTGGTGCTCCGCCGCCTCGCCGACGCCCGGGTCGGCCACGACACCGTCGACGCCGTCATCCTCGCCACCGCCGTCAACAACGACGGCTCCCTGAAGGCCGGGTACACCGCGCCCAGCGTCGACGGCCAGACCGACGTCATCACCGAGGCGCTGGCCCTCGCCGACGTCGACCCCGCCACCATCGGCTACGTCGAGACCCACGGCACCGGCACCCCGCTCGGCGACCCCATCGAGATCGCCGCCCTCACCCGGGCGTACCGGGACGGCACCGACGACCGCGGCTACTGCGCCATCGGCTCGGTGAAGAGCAACGTCGGGCACCTCGACGCCGCCGCCGGGGTCACCGGCCTGATCAAGGCGGCCCTCGCCCTGAAGCACCGGGCCATCCCGCCGACCCTGCACTGCGACCGGCCCAACCCCGACCTCGCCCTGGACACCAGCCCGTTCTACGTCAACACCGAGCTGCGCCCCTGGCCGCGCACCGACGCCCCGCGCCGGGCGGGCGTCAGCTCCTTCGGCATCGGCGGCACCAACGTGCACGTCGTCCTGGAGGAGGCGCCGCCCACGGCCCCCGCCGACCCGGGCACCGGACGCGAGCGGCACCTGCTGACGCTGTCCGGCCGGACGCCCCAGGCGCTCGCCGACCACGCGCGGCGCCTCGCCGACCATCTCGACGCCCACCCGGACACCGACCTCGACGCCGCCGCCCACACGCTGGCCCGCCGCAGGCACGCCTTCGACCACCGCGCCACCGTCGTCTGCCAGGACACCGGCGACGCCGTCACGGCGCTGCGCGGCCTCGCCGGGGCCGCTCCCGCCCCGGCGTGCGCCGAACGGGCCCCGGTGGCGTTCCTGTTCCCCGGGCAGGGCGCCCAGTACGTCGGCATGGGCCGTGCGCTGTACGGCCGTGAACCGGTGTTCGCCGCCGAGTTCGACCAGTGCGCCGACCTGTTCGCCGAACACCTCGGCGTCGACCTGCGCACCCTGGTCTTCGCCCCGGACGGGGACGCGGCGGCCACCGCCCGGCTGACCCGCACCGAGTTCGCCCAGGCCGCCCTGTTCAGCGTCGAGTACGCGCTCGCCCGGCTGTGGAACTCCTGGGGCGTGACCCCGCGGGCCATGGCGGGCCACAGCGTCGGCGAGTTCACCGCCGCCTGCCTGGCCGGGGTGTTCTCCCTGCCCGACGCGGTCCGCCTGGTCGCCGCCCGCGGCCGACTGGTCGGGGCGATGCCGGAGGGCGCCATGCTCAGCGTCTTCCTGCCCGAGGCGGAGACCGCCGGGTGGCTGGAGGAGGGGCTGTCCGTCGCGGCCGTCAACTCCACCGCCCTGACCGTGGTCTCCGGCAGCGAGGAGGCGATCGACGCCCTGGCGGCCCGGCTGACGGCCGCCTCCGTCGCCTGCCGACGGCTGCACACCTCGCACGCCTTCCACTCGCCGGACATGACCGGCGCCGTCGAACCCTTCACCGACGAGGTGCGCACGGCCGTCCTCAAGGCCCCGCAGATCCCGTTCCTGTCCAACGTCACCGGCACCTGGATCACCGACGAGCAGGCCACCAGCCCCGAGTACTGGGGCAGCCACCTGCGCCGGCCCGTCCGGTTCCGGGACGCCCTCGACACGCTGCTCGCCGACCCGGCCCTGGTGGCCCTGGAGGTCGGCCCCGGACAGACCCTCGCCAACTTCACACGCGCCCACCGCGCCTGGACCGCCGACCGCACCGTGGCGGGCTCGCTGCCGCACCCCGGCGACCACACCGACGACGGCGCCCTGCTGCTGGCGAGCCTGGGCGCGCTCTGGAGCGCCGGGGCGGAACCGGACTGGGACGCCTTCTACGGCGACACCCCCCGCCGCCCGGTCCGGCTGCCCGGGTACGCCTTCCAGCGGCGGCGCTACTGGGTCGAACCCGACCCGCGGACCACGCCCCGCGCGCAGGCACCCGCGGCCCTCTCCCCGGCCGACTGGTTCTCCGCCCCCGGCTGGAAGCGGCTGCCGTTCACCCCGCGCCCCGACGCCTCCGGCGCCGTCTGGGTGCTGCTCGGCGCCGAACTGCCCCTCGGGCGCGCGCTGGCCGCCCGACTGACGGCCGCGGGCGAACAGGTCGTCCGGGTCACCGCGCCCGGCGCGGACACCGACGGCGACCACACCGCCGACCCCGCCGACCGTGGACAGCTGGCCGCGCTGCTGCGCTCCCCGGCCGTCCAGGACGCCGGGGAAGGGCGGGACCTCCACCTGGTGCACCTGTGGAGCACGGCGACCGCACCGGCCGACGGCCCGCTCACCGAGGGGCACCTCGACGACGCGCGGCGCCTCGGCTTCGACAGCCTCCTCGCCCTCGCCCAGGCACTCGCCGACGCCCGCCCCGCCGCGCCCGTCACGCTCGACGTGCTGTGCCGCGGCGTGTTCGCCGTCACCGGGGACGAACCGCTCCAGCCGGAGAACGCCACCCTCCTCGGCGCCCGCACCGTCATCCCGCAGGAGACCCCGGGCGTCACCTGCCGCGCCCTGGACATCACCGGCGCCCAGCCCCACGAGACGCTGGCCGAGGCCGTGCACACCGCGCTGGCCGCGCCCGTCGCCGACCCCGAGCTGGCGCTGCGCGGACGGCACTGGTGGTGCCGCGACTTCGACCGGGTGCCCCTGCACGGCACGGACGGCACGGCCGGCACGGGCCTGCGCGACGGCGGCGGCTACCTGATCACCGGCGGACTCGGCGGCATCGGCCTGGCGATGGCCGAGCACATCGCCCGCACCGCCGACCGGCCCGTGATCGGCCTGCTCGGCCGCTCCGCCTTCCCGGCCGAGGACACCTGGGACGCCTGGCTCGCCGACCACGACGACCACGACCCGGTCAGCGTCCGGGTGCGCCGCCTGCGGCACCTGACGGAGCTGGGCGCCCGGGTCCTCGTGCTGCGGGCCGACGTCACCGACGAGGAGCAGACCGCCGCCGCGGCCCAACGGGTGCGCGACCTGGCGGGCGCGCTGCACGGCGTCGTCCACGCCGCGGGACGGCCCTCCCAGGGCATGATCCTCACCAAGACCCGCGCCGAGAGCGACGACGTGCTCGCCGCCAAGACCCGCGGCACCCTGGTCCTCGACCGCGTCTGCCGCGCGGACCGGCTGGACTTCCTGCTGCTGTGCTCCTCCGTCACCGCCCTGCTGGGCGGCCCCGGCCAGAGCGACTACGCCGCCGCCAACTCCTTCCTGGACGCCTTCGCCCAGTACAAGCGGCAGGTGAGCGACGTCCCGGTCACGGCCGTCGGCTGGGACACCTGGCGGGAGGTCGGCATGGCGGCCGGGCTGGGGGACCGGTTCGGCTCCGGCGCCACCGGCGCCACCGGCGACCCGACCGGGCACCCGCTGCTCCAGCGCCTGGCGCACACCGGCCCCGCGTCGCGCACGTACACCACCACGCTCAGCACCGCGGACCACTGGATCGTCAACGACCACCGCATCATGGGCCACGGCCTCGTGCCCGGCACCGCCTACCTGGAGCTGGTGCGGGCCGCCGTCGCCGGACAGGCCGAGGGCCGCGTGATCGAGATCGGCGACGTGCAGTACCTGACGCCGGTCGTCGTCCCCGACGGGCAGACCCGCGAGGTGTTCACCACCGTCGAGGAGCGCGACGGCCAGTGGCGGTTCGCGGTACGCAGCCGGAGCGGCGCCCCCGGGGCGGCGGCCTGGACCGACCACGCCCTGGGCACCGTCGCCTTCCACGACCCCGGTCCCGACACCGTGCGGGACCTGGCCGCGCTGGTCGCCGACTGCGACGTCACGGACGTACTGGACACCACCGACGCGATCACGCGGGGCCTGCGGCTCGACCGGTTCCAGTCCGGCGGCCCGATCGAGTTCTCCTTCGGCCCCCGCTGGGACTGCATGGACCGCATCGAGGTCGGCCCGCGGAGCCTGTTCGCCACCCTGAGCCTCGGCCCGGAGCACTCGGCCGACCTGGACGACTACCTGCTGCACCCGGCGCTGCTCGACGCCGTCGGCGGCACCGCCCGGGTCTACGCCACCGACACCTACTACCTGCCCTTCAGCTACCGGAGCCTGCGCGTCCACCACGGGCTGACCCCGACCGTCCACTGCCACGCCCGGCTCAAGGAGTCCGCCGACGCCACCGGCGAGACCATGACCTGCGACTTCGAGGTCCTCGACCCGGACGGCCGGGTGCTGGTGGAGATCACCGACTTCACCATCAAGCGGATCAACGACCTGCACGGCCTGCGGGAGCAGATCGCGCGGGCCGCCGTGCCGCCCGCCGACCCGGAGACCGAGGACGGGGGCGGTGTCCTGCGCGCCCTCAGCGCGGGCATCAGCGAGCGGCAGGGCCAGGACGCCTTCGCCCGCGTCCTGGCCGCCCCGGACCGGCCCGGCCACCTGCTGGTCTGCCACCGGGACGTGGCGGAACTGCGCGCGCTCGCCCGCACCCTGACCCCGGAGCTGCTCGCCGCGGAGATGGACCGGTTCGCCCCGCCCGGCGGCGTCCACCCGCGCCCGGACCTCGCCACCCCCTACGTCGCCCCGCGCACCGAGCGGGAGGAGGCCGTCGCCGGGGTCTGGTGCGACATCCTCGGCCTGGAACGGGTCGGCGTCGACGACGACTTCTTCGCCCTGGGCGGCCACTCGCTGGCCGCCGTCCAGATCGGCACCCGCGTCAAGGGCCTGCTGGGCGTCGAACTCGACCTGCGGGCGTTCTTCGAGAACCCCACCGTCGCGCACACCGCCGCCCTGCTGTCCGCCGGACCCGCCCAGGAGCGGCCGGAGGACACCATCGAGGTCCTCGCCCGCGACGACGGGCCGGACCCCGAAGGGCTCGACGACCTCTCCGACGAGGAAGTGGAAGCCCAGCTGCGCGCCCTGCTGGCCGCCGAGGCGGGCGACGAGACGACCGGCGGGGGGCACGCGTGACCGGATCACCGGCCCCCGTCGCCCTGGTCTCGGGCGGCTCGCGCGGCATCGGCAGGGCGATCGCCCTGCGGCTCGCCCAGGACGGCTACGACATCGCGACCTGCTACGCGGCCAGCGACGACGCCGCCCGCGCCCTGGAGAAGGAGATCACCGCGCTGGGCCGCCGCGCCCACGTCCGCCGCGCCGACGTCAGCGACCCGGCCGCCGTGGACGCGCTGGTCGAGGAGGCCGAGAGCGCGCTCGGCCCGCTCGACGCCGTCGTCACCTCCGCCGCCGTACTGCGCGACAACCCGCTGATCGCGATGGAGGACGAGGACTGGCACGACGTGCTGCGCGTCAACCTCGACGGCGTCTACCACGTCTGCCGCTCCGCCATCGAGGGCATGGTCAGGCGCCGCCGCGGCGCGATCGTCGCCCTGTCCTCGATCGCGGGCATCCACGGCAACGCCGGACAGACCAACTACGCCGCCTCCAAGGCCGGGATCATCGGCTTCGTCAGCTCCCTCGCGCGCGAGGTGGGCCGGTACCAGGTCCGCGCCAACGTGGTGGCGCCCGGCTTCATCACCACCGACCCGGTCATGAACCTCCCGCAGGAGCTGCGGGACGGCTTCGCCCAGCGCATCGCGCTCGGCCGGTTCGGCCGCCCGGAGGAGGTCGCCGACCTCGTCTCCTTCCTGGTCTCGGACCGCGCCCGCTACATCACCGGCTCCACCTTCCGGATCGACGGCGGCATGAGCGGCTGACCAGGACCCGGGCAGGCCCGGGACCACCCGACGACCACCACCGGAAAGCGGCTCACGGCAGTCGTCCGCCGCCGAACCAACGATCAGGAGCAGGGCGCATGACCGACATCGACCTGACCAGCCTCACCCCGGAGCAGAAGCGCGCGCTGCTGGCGGAGCGGCTGCGGCGTGCGGGCGGCGGTCGGACACCGGCGCGCAGGCGGCGGTTCCCCGCGTCGTTCCCGCAGCAGCGCATGTGGTTCCTGGACCAGCTCAACCCGGGCAGCGCCGCCTACAACATCCCGGCCGCGGCCCGGGTGCACGGCCCGCTCGACGTGGAGCTGTGGCGCCGCAGCCTCGCCGAGATCGTCCGCCGCCACGAGTCGCTGCGCACCACCTTCGACGCGGAGGACGGCGAGCCCGTCCAGGTCGTCCACGACTCCGGTGAGCTGGAGCTGACCGTCGTCGAGTGCGGGCACCTGCGTGGCCCCGACGGCGAGGAGGGCGTCAGGGAGCTGGCGCGCCGGGAGTTCGCCCGCCCCTTCGACCTGGGCACCGGGCCGCTGATGCGGATGACGTTCCTGCGGCTGGCCGACGACGAGCACGTCCTGCTGCTCACCATGCACCACATCGTCGCCGACCTGTGGTCGACGTCGGTGCTCTTCGGCGAGCTGATCGCCCTCTACCAGGGCTACCTCACCGGCACCGCCCCGGAACTGCCCGAACTGCCCGTCCAGTACGCCGACTACGCGGCCTGGCAGCGCGGGAAGCTCGCGGGACCTGGCTTCACCGCCGAGCTGGAGCACTGGAAGAAGACCCTCGACGGCGCCGCGCCGATCCTCGAACTCCCCACCGACCGGCCGCGCCCCGCCGTCCTCGGCACGTCCGGCGGTTCGCGCCCCTTCCGGCTGCCCGCCGAGGTGATGAACGGCGTGCGCGAGCTGAGCCGCCGTACCGGCGTCACCCCGTTCATGACGCTGCTCGCCGCCTACGTCGTGCTGCTGCACCGCTACAGCAGGCAGGAGGACGTCGTCGTCGGCGTGCCGGTGGCCAACCGCGGGCAGTCCCAGGTCGAGCGGCTCATCGGCTACTTCGTCAACACCCTCGCGATCCGCAACGACGTCTCCGGGAACCCGACGTTCACCGAACTGCTCGGCCGGGTGCGCGGCGCGGCCCTCGACGCCTTCGCCCACCAGGAGGTGCCGTTCGAGCGGCTGGTGGAGGAGCTGGCGCCGGAGCGGGACCTGTCGCGGTCGCCGGTCTTCCAGGTGTCGTTCGTGTTCCAGAACATCCCGGTGCCCGAGTTCGACGTCGCGGGGCTGCGCTTCGAGCTGCTGGAGGTGGCGAGTACCACGGCGCGGTTCGACCTCGAACTCCAGGTGTTCGAGCGGGGCGAGGCGCTCGACGGCTGGTTCGAGTACAACACCGAGCTGTTCGACGCGGCCACGGTCGACCGCATGGGCGGCCACCTCAGGGTGCTCCTGGACCACCTGCTCGCCGACCCCGACCAGCCCGTCCTGGACGTCGCCCTGCTCACCGAGGAGGAGGAGCGGGCCCAGCGCCGGGAACGGGAGGACACCCGCGCCGAGTGGCCCGACGCGCTGCTCACCCACCAGCGCGTCGAACGGCAGGCGGCGCTGCGGCCGGACGCCGAGGCCGTGTACTGCCAGGGCGAGACGCTCACCTACGCCCAACTGGACGCGTCCGCCAACCGGCTGGCCCGCAGGCTGCGGAGCCTCGGCGTCGGACGGGACGTCCTCGTCGGGGTCTGCCTGGAACGCTCCCTGGACATGGTCGTCGCGGTGCTGGCCGTGCTGAAGGCGGGCGGCGCCTACGTGCCGGTCGACCCCGGGCTGCCCAGGGACCGGATGGCGTTCATGATCGAGGACTCCGGGCTGCCCGTCCTGGTCACCCAGAGCTCGGTGGCGCCCCACCTGCCGGAGTCCGAGGCCACCACCCTGTGCGTCGACACGCTGCGGGACGAACTCGCCGCCGAGTCCGCCGAAGCCCTCGACGGGCCCGTCGACGGCGCCGACCTCGCGTACGTCATCTACACCTCCGGCTCCACCGGCCGCCCGAAGGGCGTCCAGCTCCCGCACCGGGCGCTGCGCAACCTGTTCCACGCCATGAAGCAGTGGCCCGGCATCGACGCCGAGGACAGCCTGCTCGCCGTCACCACGCTGTCGTTCGACATCGCCACCCTGGAACTGCTGCTGCCGCTGGTCGAGGGCGCCCGCGTCGTCCTCGCCACCCGCGAGGTCGCCACCGACGGGCACCTGCTCGCCGAGGAGATGGCGCGTACCGGCGCCACCATGATGCAGGCCACCCCGTCGACCTGGCGGATGCTGCTCGACGCGGGCTGGCCGGGCAGGCCGGGGCTGCGCGGGCTGATCTGCGGTGAGGCACTGCCCCCCGACGTGGCGCGGCGCCTGCGCGCCAAGGGCGTCGACCTGTGGAACATGTACGGCCCGAGCGAGACCACCATCTACTCGCTGGGCACCCGCATCGTCGACGACACGATCACCATCGGCAGGCCCATCGCCAACACCGAGGTGCACATCCTCGACCCCGAGGGCCGGCCGGTGCCGCCCGGCGTCCCCGGCGAACTGTGCATCGGCGGCGCCGGACTGGCGCGCGGCTACCTCAACCGGCCCGAGCTGACGGCCCGGCAGTTCATCGCCAACCCCTTCGCGTCCGACCTCGCCGACCGCCTCTACCGCACCGGCGACCTGGTGCGGCGCCGGGTGGACGGCACCGTCGACTACCTGGGCCGGATCGACCACCAGGTCAAACTGCGCGGCTACCGGATCGAGCTGGGCGAGATCGAGTCGGTGCTGCGGTGGCAGGAGCAGGTACGGGACTCCGCCGTCGTGGTCCGCGAGGACCGGCCCGGCGACCAGCGGCTCGTCGCCTACGTGGTCCCGGAACAGGCACCCGGCAGCCCCGACGAACTCCGCCGCCGGCTGCGGTCCGCGCTCAACGGCACCCTGCCCGACTACATGGTCCCCTCGGCGTTCGTGTTCCTCGACGCGCTGCCGCTCACCCCCAGCGGCAAGACCGACCGCAACGCCCTGCCCGCCCCCGAACGGGGCGAGGAGACCCGCGCCGCGACGGCGTACGCCGCTCCCCGCGACGCCGACGAGACGGCCCTGTGCGACCTGTTCGCGCAGGTGCTGGGCGTCCCCAAGGTCGGCATCGACGACAGCTTCTTCGCCCTCGGCGGGCACTCGCTGCTCGCCACCCGGCTGGTCGCCAGGATCCGCGCCGCCCTCGGCGTCGAGCTGCCGGTGCGCGCCCTGTTCGAGAAGCAGACCGTCGCCCAGCTCGCCGAGCTGCTGCGCGACGGCGGCGGCGACACCCGGCCCGCGCTCACCCCGATGGACCGGCCCGACCCGCTGCCGCTGTCGTTCGCCCAGCAACGGCTGTGGTTCCTGCACCAGATGGAGGGCCCGTCGCCCACCTACAACCTCCCGGTGGTGCTGCGCCTGACCGGCGCGCTGGACGTGGACTGCCTGCGGGCGGCCCTCGCCGACGTCGTCGCCCGCCACGAGGCGCTGCGGACCGTCTTCCCCGACACCGGCCCCGTGGCGCGGCAGCACGTCCTCGACCCCGCCGAGGCACGGCCCGCGCTGCCGGTGACCGAGGTCGACGAGGCCGGGCTGGACGACGCGGTCGCCGCCGCCGTCCGCCACGCCGTCGACCTGACCACGGACATCCCGCTGCACGCCGAGCTGTTCAGCGTCGGTGCCGACACCCATGTGCTGGCCGTCGTCGTCCACCACATCGCGGCCGACGGCTGGTCGCTGGCGCCGCTCCGGCACGACCTGGCGACCGCCTACCGGGCACGGCTCGCCGGACACGCGCCCGACTGGCAGCCGCTGCCCGTGCAGTACGCCGACTACACGCTGTGGCAGCGCCAGCACCTCGGCGCGCCGGACGACCCCGCCAGCACCTGGTCCCGCCAACTGGACTACTGGCGCGGCGCCCTGGACGGCCTGCCGGAGCGGATCGCCCTCCCGGTCGACCGGCCCCACCCGGCGGAGGCGTCCCACGACGGGGACACGCTCACCTTCCGCTGGGAGCAGGACCTGCACGAGGGCCTCGCCCGGCTCGCCCGCGACTGCGACACCAGCGTGTTCATGGTGCTCAACGCCGCCCTCGCGGTGCTCCTCAGCCGCCTCGGCGCCGGTACGGACATCCCCCTCGGCGTGGCCACCGCGGGCCGCTCCGACCAGGCCACCGAGAACCTGATCGGCTTCTTCGCCAACACCCTCGTCCTGCGCACCCGGACCTCCGACCGCCAGACGTTCCGGGACCTCCTCACGGAGGTGCGCGAACGCACCCTCGACGCGCTCGCGCACCAGGACATCCCGTTCGAGGCCCTCGTCGACAGCCTGCGCCCGACCCGGTCGATGGCGCACCACCCGCTCGTCCAGGTCCTGCTCTCCTGGCAGAACGTCACCGACGAGAGCCTGGACCTGCCGGGCGTCGCGGCGGAGCCGCTGGTGGCGGGCACCGGCACCGCGCGGATGGACCTGGTCTTCCTGCTCCGCGAACACCTGGCGGACGACGGCGTGCCGCGCGGCATCGACGGCGGCATCGAGTACCGCGCCGACCTCTTCGACCCGGAGACCGTGCGCACGATGGTGCGCCGACTGCGCCAGGTACTGCTCGCGATGATCGCCGACCCGGACCAGGCGGTCGGCGACGTCGACCTGCTCACCCCGGCCGAGCGGCACCGCCTGCTCACGGAGTGGAACGGCGCGGGCGGTGAGGTCCCCGCGGCCGGGCTGGCCGAGCTGTTCACGGCGCAGGCCGCCCGCACCCCGGACGCCACCGCGGTCAGCTGCGGCGACGAGCGGCTGACCTACGGCGAACTCGCCGCCGCCGCCGACCGGCTCGCCGTACGGCTGCGCGGCCTCGGCGTCGGCGCCGACGGCGGCGAGGACGCCGTATGCCTGCTCATGGAACGCTCCGTGCGGCTGCCCGTGGCGATCCTGGCCGTGATCAAGGCCGGTGGTGTGTACGTGCCGCTCGACCCCCGCTACCCCGCGTCCCGGATGCGGCTGATCATGGCCGACACCCGGGCGGACGTCCTTCTCGTGGACGGGGAGGGGCTGGAGCACCCCACCACCGACGGGCTGCGCGTGCTCGACGTGGCCGCCGAACTGGCCACCGCGCCCGACGGCGCCGTCCCCACCCCCGCGGGCGGCCCGGACCGCATGGCCTACGTCATGTACACCTCCGGCTCCACCGGGCGGCCCAAGGGCGTCGCGGTCACCCACCGCAACGTCGCCAGCCTCGCCGCCGACCACGTGTGGCGCGGCGGCCACCACACCCGCGTCCTCATGCACGCCCCGACCGCGTTCGACGCCTCCACCTACGAGCTGTGGGTGCCGCTGCTGTCCGGCGGCGAGGTGGTCGTCGCGCCCGGCGGCGAACTCGACCCGGACGCGCTGGTGCGCACCCTCGTCGAACACCGCGTCACCTCCGCGTTCTTCACCGCCGCCCTGTTCAACCTGCTCGTGGAGCGCGACCCCGCCGCGCTCGCCGGGATGCGCGAGGTGCTCGCGGGCGGCGAGGCCCTGTCGCCGCCCGTGGTCGCCCGGGCGCTGGCCGCGTGGCCGGAGACCGTGCTCACCAACGGGTACGGGCCCACGGAGACCACCACCTTCGCCGTGCTGCACAGCACCCGCGAGGTCACCGACGGCACCGTGCCGATCGGCACACCGATGGACGACACCCGCGCCTACGTCCTCGACGAGCGGCTGCGGCCGGTGCCCGCGGGCGTCCCCGGCGAGCTGTACCTCGCCGGATCCGGCCTGGCCCGCGGCTACCTCGGGCAGCCCGCGCTCACCGCGCAGCGGTTCGTCGCCTGCCCGTACGGCACACCGGGCGAGCGGATGTACCGCACCGGCGACCTGGCCCGCTGGCGCGCGGACGGGCGCCTCGAATACCTCGGCCGCACCGACGACCAGGTCAAGATCCGCGGCTTCCGCATCGAACCGGCCGAGATCGAGAAGGCGCTCGGCACCCACCCGGCGGTGGCGGACGCCGCCGTGACGGTGCGGGAGAAGCCCTCCGGCGGCAAGGACCTCGTCGGTTACGCCGTCCTCGCCGACGGCGCGCACGCCGAACCCGCCGAGCTGCGCGCGTTCGTCGCCGAGCGGCTGCCGCAGTACATGGTGCCGGTCGTGGTGATGGTCCTCGACGCCTTCCC
The DNA here is from genome assembly GCF_040635175.1 of Streptomyces sp. NPDC006997. Taxonomy (NCBI): domain Bacteria; kingdom Bacillati; phylum Actinomycetota; class Actinomycetes; order Kitasatosporales; family Streptomycetaceae; genus Streptomyces; species Streptomyces sp. NPDC006997. The sequence continues at coordinate 56,454 of NZ_JBEYHH010000015.1, read as the reverse complement.
GATGACCGGCAACGGCAAGCTCGACCGCCGCGCCCTGCCCGCGCCCGACCTGGGCGCCGCCACCGGGTCCCGGGCCGCCCGGACCCCGGCCGAGCGGACCCTGTGCGCCGTGTTCGCCGAGATCCTCGGGGTGCCCGAGGTCGGCGCCGACACCGGCTTCTTCGACCTGGGCGGCGACAGCATCCAGGCCACCCAGCTCGTCGCCCAGGCCCGCACCGCCGGGCTGGTCTTCACCGTCCGGGACGTGTTCACCCACCAGACGGTGGCGGGCATCGCCCGGGTGGCGCGCACCGCCGACGACGACACCGGGGCGAGCGTCACGGACGTCGGCACCGGCGAGATCCCGCTGCTGCCCGTCGTGGAACGGCAACGGCGACTCGGCGGCTCCGCGGTCGGCTTCGACCTGTCCGCCACCGTCGGCCTGCCCTCCGACGTGGACGAGGACCGGCTCACCACGGCACTCCAGGCGCTGGTCGACCGGCACGACGCCCTGCGCACCCGCCTGGTCACCGGACCCGACGGACAGTGGACGCTGCACGCCGACGAGGCCGGCGCGGTGCGCGTCGCGGACGTCCTGCGCCGGGTCGACACCGGCGGCCTGACCGACACCGCCGCGCGCACCCTCGTCGCCGAGGAGACCGCCGCCGCCAAGCAGCGGCTCGACCCGGCCAGCGGCGCCATGCTGCAACCGGTCTGGTTCGACGCCGGACCCGGACGCCCGGGCCGACTGCTGCTCGCCGTCCACCACTTCGCCGTCGACGGCGTCTCCTGGCGGATCCTGCTGGCCGACCTCGCCGCCGCCTGGGACGCGGTGGCCGCGGGCCGCGAACCGGTCCTCGCGCCGGTCGCGACGTCGCTGCGCGGCTGGGCCGCCCGGGTGGCCTCCCCGGCGGCCGTCGCCCGGCACCGCGCCGAACTGCCGGTCTGGGAGGACGTCCTGCGCGACGCCGAGCCGCTGGTCGCCGGGGAGCCGGACGCCGACCGCGATGTCACCGGCACCGAGGGACGCCTCACGCTGACCCTGCCCGTCGACGCCACCCAGCCGCTGGTCGGACAGGTGCCCGCCCTGTTCCACACCGGCATCCAGGACGTCCTGCTGACCGCCCTGGGACTCGCCGCCGCCCGCTGGCGCCACCGCCGGTCCGGCGCCGACGGCGGCCCGGTCGTCCTGGACGTGGAGAGCCACGGCAGGCACGAGCACCTGTTCGACGGCGTCGACCTGTCCCGCACGGTGGGCTGGTTCACCAGCGTCCACCCCGTCCGCCTCGACGGCGGGGCGCTCACCTGGGACGAGGTGACCGGCGCGGGCGACGCCCTGGCCGCGGCCGTCGTCCACACCGGCGAACGGCTCCGGGCGCTCCCGCGGCGCGGCCTCGGCTACGGAGTCCTGCGCTACCTCGACCCGGAGACCGCCCCCCGGCTCGCCGCGCTGCCCGCGCCGCGGCTGCTGTTCAACTACCTCGGCCGGGTGCCCGTCACCGACGCCGAGACACCGTGGCTGCCGCTGCGCGACGACACCGCCCCCGGCACCACCGGCGCCCGGCCGCTGCCGTACCCCCTGGAGGTCAACGCCGTCACCCAGGACGGACCGGACGGTCCGCGGTTGGTGGCCAACTGGAGCTGGGCCAGCTCACTGCTCACCGAGGACGAGGTGCGCGCCCTCGCCGACGACTGGTTCGACGCCCTGCGGGCGGTCGCCCGCTGCGCCCGCGCCGTCGAGGACGGCACCGTCACCCTGGTCCGCGCCGCCGACCAGCACGCCACGGCCGCCAGCGCCACCGACCTGCTGCACGCGCCGATCCCCCGGGCCGACCGCGCCGACGGCGCCGGACTCTCCTTCGGCCAGCTGGAGTTCCTGCTCCAGCCGGTGGGCCCCAACCACCCCCACCACGGCGTCATCACCGCCTGGCACCTGCGCGGCCCCCTCGACACCGCCGCCCTCCGCCGCGGCCTGGACGACCTGGTGCGACGCCACGACATCCTGCGCACCCGGTACGTCCAACGCGGCTCGTCCACCCTCCAGTTCGCCGACGGCCAGCCCACCTGGCCCCTCGACACCGTCGACCTGCGCGGCCACGGCGAGCGGGACCGCTACGAGAAGCTGCGCGCCCTGCTCACGGAGGAGACCGGACGGCCGTTCCGCATCGAGGACGGCAACCTGGTCCGCGCCCTCCTCGTCCGCCTCACCGACCAGGAACACGCGCTGGTCCTCGTCGCCCACCACATCCTCGTGGACCACTGGGGCTTCCTCGTCATCGTCGACGAACTGTCGGAGCTGTACGCCGCCCACACCGCCGGACGCCACCCCGCGCTGCCCGACGTCATGGTCCAGCACCTCGACTACGCCGCCTGGGAGCAGGGCCTGCTGGCCAGCGGCGCCCTCGACCAGCACGTGGAGCACTGGCAGGGCGAACTGGACGGCGCAGCCCGCGTCCTCGACTTCCAGGCGCCGCCGCACCAGCAGGACGACTGCGTCGACGGCTACAGCCACGCCGTCGTCATCGACGCGGAGCTGATGGCCGTGGTCAAGGACGCCGCCCGCCGCGAGGGCGTCACCCTGTTCATGATGCTGATGTCCGCGTTCCACGTGCTGCTGCACACCTACACGGGCGCGACGGACATCGCCGTCAGCCACCCGCTGGCCGGACGCGAACGGCCGGAGACCAAGTCGATGGTCGGCCCGTTCATCAACATCATCCTCAACCGGTCCCGGATGGCCGACGACCCGACCGCGCACGAACTGGTCCAGCGGGTGCTGCGGAGCGAACTCGACGCCTACTCGCACCAGAACGTGCCGCTGCGCGCCCTCGTCCACGACGGCGTCGTCGGCGACGGCAACCAGCTGCCCCTGCGCGTGATGCTCAACCTGCTCGGCGTGCCGAGCGGCTCACTCACCCTGGACGGCCTCGACGTGGCCCCGCTGGACGTGCAGGTCGGCGACGAGAGCCCGCTGCCCGGGCTCATCCTCGACATCGAGCCGCACAACCTCGACCTCTACCTGGTGGCCCGCGAGGTCGACGGCGAACTGCGCGGCCTGTGGGTCTACTCGCCGGACTACGTCGCGCCGCCGGTCATGGGCGCGCTGGTCCGCCAGTGGCCGCGGGTCCTCGAACTCGTCGCCCGGCACCCCGACCTCACCGTCTCGCAACTGCGCGAGCGGGTGCGCGCCGCCACCGGGGACACCTCCGACTGACACCCCTTGGCCCCTCACCCTCACCACCCGAGAAAGACATGGGAGACACAGAAGACATGGGCGACATGACCGAGAAGAAGTGCCCCATCACCAACGGGCTGCCGACGCTGCGGGAGCGGCCGTTCGACCCGCCGGAGGCGCTGCGCGCCGTGGACACGTTCTCCCGGATGACCTTCCCCGACGGGCACGAGGGCTGGCTCGTCACCGGGTACCGGCAGGGCCGGGAGATCCTCTCCGACAAGCGGTTCAGCTCGGCCGCGGTGCACAAGCACCTCGCGTTCCCGTCCGACCGCGCCTCCGACCTGGAGGCGGAGATCCCGGGCCTGTTCGAGCACATGGACCCGCCGGACCACACCCGCTTCCGGAAGCTGCTCGCCGGTCAGTTCACCCTGCGCCGGATGCGGCAGCTCGCGCCGCGCATCGAGGAGATCACCGCGCAGTACGCCGACGCGATGCTGCGCAAGGGGCCGCCCGCCGACCTGGTCGCCGACTACTCGGTCCCGGTCTCCTCGCAGGTGATCTGCGAACTGCTCGGCGTGCCGGTCACCGACCGGGACCGGTTCGAGGCCGCCTCCGAGAAGCTGCTGCGCCTGGACATCGACCCGCAGGAGGTCCAGGCGGCGCTGATGGACCTCGTCGACCTCACCGCCCAGCTCCTCATGCGCAAGCAGGCCGAACCGGCGGACGACGTGCTGAGCGTGCTGGTCGCGGGCGAGGACGTCAGCCTGGAGGAGTCGATCGGCGCCACCCTGCTGCTGCTGGTCGCCGGGCACGAGACCACCGCGAACATGCTCTCGCTCGGCACCTACGCGCTGCTGAACAACCCCGACCAGATGGACCTGCTGCGCGTGGACGAGTCCCTCGTCGAGAACGCCGTCGAGGAACTGCTGCGCTACCTGACCGTCGTCCACGTGGGCGTGCAGCGCAGCCCCACCGAGGACGTCGAGATCGACGGGGTCACCCTGCGCAAGGGCGAGACGGTGCTGATCCACCTGCCCACCGCCAACCGCGACCCGCACCAGTTCACCGAGCCCGACCGCCTCGACGTCACCCAGGGCGGCCTCGGCCACCTCACCTTCAGCCACGGCATCCACCAGTGTCTCGGCCAGCAGCTGGCGCGCCTGGAGCTGCGCATCGGCTACACCACCCTGCTGCGCCGCTTCCCCGGACTGCGCCTCGACGCCAAGCCGGACGACATCCCGATGCGCTCCAACATGACCGTCTACGGCGTGCACCAGCTGCCGGTGGCGTGGTAGCGGCGATGCGCCCGGCCCGGACGGGGGCGGCCCGGTGACCACCGCGCCGCCGCGCCGCTCACCCCTGCGGGGCTGGCAGTTCCGCAGGGTCATCACCGCGGAGTTCATCTCCTCGGTCGGCACGCAGATGACGACGCTGGCGCTGCCGTGGTTCGTCCTGACGACCAGCGGCTCACCGGCGCGGATGGGACTGGTGTTCGTCATCCAGATCCTGCCGGTGCCGCTGCTGAGTATGCCCGCCGGGCTCCTCGTGGCCCGGTGGGGCGCCCGCCGGGTCACGATCGTCGGGGACGTCGTCAACGCCGTCCTGCTGGCGGCCGTGCCCACGCTGTACCTCGCGGACATGCTGCCGTTCTGGGCGCTGCTGGTGATCGTCGCCCTCGTCGGCAGCGTCGCGTCGGCGTACCTGTCCGCGCAGCGCATGTTGCTGGCCGAGGCCATCGGCCCGGACGAGGGCGCCGTCACCGCGGGCAACGCCCTGTTCGAGACGGCGACCTCGTCGGCGCGGCTGGTCGGGCCCGCCGTCGCGGGATTCCTCATCGCCCAGTTCGGCGCGCTCAACGTGCTGTGGATCGACGCGGCCACGTTCGCGCTGTCGGCCGCGCTGATGACCGGCCTGCCGCGCCGCGAGACGGTGCCGGAGAAGCTGTCGGCCAACAACATGGCGGAGGGCGTGCGCTACCTGCTCCGGGACCCGGTGCTGCGCACGATGTCGCTCGCCGCCCTCGGGTACGGCACCCTCATGCCGGTCGTGCTGCTCGCGCTGCCGGTCATGGCCAAGGCCCGCTACGGCGAGGACCCCCACGTGGCGGGACTGCTGCTGGCCGCCTGGGGTGGCGGCACCGCCCTGGGTACGGTGATCGTCGCCCGGCTCGCCCGGCGGATCTCACCGACCCGGTTCGCGGCGTACGGCGGTGTGGGCGCCGCGGTCATGCTGTGGCTGCTGCCCTGGGACCAGCCGGCCGCCACCGTCGGGCTGGTGGTGGCGGCCAGCTGCATGTTCCTGCCCGCGGTGACCGCGCCCGCCGTCGCCCTGCTGACCCTGCGGCCACCGGAGCACCTGCGCCCGCACGTGCTCCCGGTGTTCGGCGCCGCCGTCTTCCTCGCCAGCCCGATCGCCTACGCCGTCGCGGGCTTCCTCTTCGAGCACCTCGCGGTCGGCACGGTGCTCGTGGCGGTCGCCGTGGGCGCGACCCTGTGCGCGCTGGTGCTGCTGAACCTGGCCGGACGCGGGGCGGAGGCGGACTGACCCGAGGCGGCTCAGGGCACGGCGGCCGGGACGCGTTCCAGGACACCGCCCGCGAACACGTCGTACAGCGGCAGCGTCTCCAGGTGCACGTAGCCGATGTGGCAGTCGCAGACCGCCAGCGGGCAGGGGCGCGGGCGCAGCGCGTCCCGGTAGGAACCGTCGTAGAGGTTGCCCAGTTCGGCGCGGACGAAGTGGCAGCGGCGGACCGTGCCGTCGCCGTCCACCGAGACCACCGACTCGCCGGTGCGGCAGGGCAGCCCGGCGCTGCGGTGCGGGTGGCGGCTGTACGGGAAGAGCGGGTCGAGGGCCGTCCACGTGTCGGCCTCCGGGTCCGTGTACGTGTGGCCCTCCGCCGCGTTGACCCACAGGTACACGTGCGCGGGCAGGTCGGCGCGGAGCCGTCGGGCGTGCTCCAGGTGCTCGGGCAGCCCGACCACGCCGACGCTGTACCGGACGCCGCGGGCGGCCAGGTCCCGGCACTTCGCCAGGAAGCGGTCGTACGGCGTCTGACCGGGGTGGTACGTGCACCACAGGGCGAGGGTGTCCGGGTCGGCGTCCGCCAGCCAGTCCGTGCGGCAGCTGAGGTTGGTCTGGATCGCCACCCGGTCGACGTGCGGCAGTCGGCTCAGGTCGGCGAGGGCACGGCGGTACCAGGAGCGCACCAGGCCCTCGCCCCACGGCGTGAACAGCAGGGAGAGGCGGTCCTCCCGCCGCTCGGTCGCCCAGTCGGCGAAGCGGGCCAGCGCCTCGCGGTCCGCGGTCAGCTGGGCGCGGCTGTCGCGGCGCTTGGCGAACGGGCAGTACGGGCAGTCGTAGTCGCAGGACGCCAGCGGGCCGCGGTACAGGATCGTCAGGTCCATCGCCGCGGCCGTCACTTCGCCTCGTAGGCGGCCATGCGCTCCCGCACCGCCGGGGAGAACAGCTCGGGGCCCAGCGCGTCCGAGTGGGCGAGGCCCTCGGGGGAGAGGCGCAGCAGGCCGGGGGCGGCGGAGTCGTCCAGCCAGCCGTGGGCCGCGAACCCGGCCAGCTCGCGGCCGAAGTCGGCCTCGGGGGCGCTGCCGAAGCGGCCGTGGTAGTCCGCCACCGACATGCCCTCGGCCTGGAGCAGCGACTGGAGCAGATGGCGGCGCCGGGACTCGTCCGCCGTCATCCGCCAGCCGAAGTCCGCGTGCCGGAACTCCTCGGTGGTGCGGGCCGTGTAGTCGTCGACGATGCCCCGGATGCGGCGCATGTCCACGGCGTAGTCGAAGGAGTAGTGCAGCCCGGCCGTGTACGAGCGGGCGCCGCAGCCCAGGCCGATCATGCCGTCCGACTGGCAGGAGTAGTCCTCGCCGCCGCCGTCCGGGGCGTCCGCGCGGCGGAACATGCGCATCGACACCTGCTCGTAGCCGTGCGCGAGCAGGTGGTCGCGGCCCTCCCGGTACCGCCTTAGCCGCTGCCCGTCCCACTCGGAGTCCGCCGCCGCCCGGCCGCGGTGCCGGTCCAGGCCGGTGAGGGGGCGGACGTACAGGGGGTAGAGGTACAGCTCCTCGGGGCGCCAGGCCAGCGCGGCGTCCAGGGAAGTGCGCCAGGTGTCGGCCGTCTGGCCCGGTATGCCGTAGATCAGGTCGATGTTGAGGACGGGGAAGCCCGCGTCGCGGATCCGGGTCAGGGCCGCCTCCACGTCGCCGCGGCGCTGCGGGCGGACCGCCGTACGGGCCTCGCTGTCGACGAAGCTCTGCACGCCCAGGCTCAGCCGGGTGGTACCGCGCTCGGCGAGCACGCCCAGCCGGTCCGCGGTCGCCGTGGCGGGCGACGCCTCCACCGACACCGGGACCGCCCGCAGGTCGGCGCCCAGGCCGTGTTCGGCCAGGTCGCACAGGCGCGCCAGCTCGGCCGCCGTCAGGAACGTCGGAGTGCCGCCGCCGAAGGCCGCGTTGGCGAACCGCGCGCCGTCGCCCAGCGCCTCGCGCACCGCCGTCGCCTGGCGTTCCAGGGCGTCCAGGTAGGCCGTGGTCAGGCCGTCCGGCGCGCCGATCCGGGTGAAGAGGTTGCAGAAGCCGCAGCGCACCTCGCAGAACGGGATGTGGAAGTAGAGCGACAGGGCGTCCTTCGGTTCCCCCGCCCACACGTCGCGCAGGCCCGCCTCCGCGCGGGGCAGGGGGCGGTAGGCCGTCTTGTGCGGGTAGGCGTAGACGTACTGCTGGTACGGGCTGAGGATCGGGGTGGCTGCTGCGCTGGTCATCGGGCCTCGTCGAGGAAGAAGTGGGCGTAGGGCACGGTCCAGACCACGTCGTGGCCTATGCGGTGGCCGGTGTGGCCGTCCTCGCCGTACGCGGTGCCGTGGTCGGAGCAGACGACGGCGAAGCACGGACGGCGGGAGCGGACGGCGTCGAAGAGCCGCCCGATGTGCCGGTCCACGTACTCCAGCGCCGCGGCGTGGGTCTCGCGTGTGTCGCCCGCCTCGCGGGTGGCGCCGGGCAGGTGGAACCAGTTGGGCTGGTGCAGCGCCGACACGTTCACGAAGAGGAACAGCCGCCGCTCGCGCGGGAGTCCGGCCACCACCTCCTCGGCGCGGGCCACCTGTGCCTCGAAGGACGTGGGCGACGGCACCCCGAACTCCGGCTCCCAGTGGCTCTCCTGGAAGAAGCCGGGCAGCACCGAGCCCAGCGGGCCGCGCTTGTTGAAGAACCCCACGCCGCCGACGCACACCGTGCGGTAGCCGACGGCGGCCAGGCCGGAGACCAGGTCCGGGGTGTCGTAGACGAAGGTGCCCTCCGCCGTGCTCTCGCTGCCCGCGAACGCGGCGGCGAACAGCCGCGGGTGCGGGCCCGGGGTGACCGGTGTCGGCAGGAAGCCCGCGAACATGGCGTGGTGGGAGGCGTAGGTGAAGCTGCCCGGCGCGTGCCGCCGCTCCCAGGCGCCGCCGGGCAGGTGCCGCGCCAGGTTCGGGATGCGCCCGGCCTCGGCCAGCTCCCGCGCCACGTCGTAGCGCAGGGTGTCCAGGGTGACCATCAGCAGGTCGTGGCCGCCGACGACCTCGTTCATGTCGACCGGCGGCGACTGCGCCGACGGGGCGTCAGCCGGTGGCGTCATGGTGGTGCTCCTCGTGCTGTTCCTGGTGCTGTGCTCGGTGCCTGGGGCAGCGCGTCGCCGCCGGTACGGCGGCCACCTGCGCGCCGTAGGTGTCCCGCCCCTCCGCGCCGCTGCCGGGCAGGCCGGTCAGGCGGGGCAGGAGGTCGCCGAAGGCGTTCACCTCGCCGACGGTGAAGCCGCGCCAGCCGGTGGACGGCAGCACGTCCACGCCGACGCAGAGCGTGCCCGGGAAGCAGGCCGCGGCGCGTTCGGCGACGCGCAGGGCGTCCTCGAAGGAGCCGCCCGCCGCCCGGATCGCCGCGCGGGCGGCGTCCAGGTCACCGCGGGCGCCGCCCAGGTGCAGGTTGGTCATCGGGTGCCTGCTGGTGCGCACGACGGCGTGTGTGGCGCGTCCGGCGACCACCACCACCCGCAGGTCGGCGGCGCGGCCGTGCTGCGAGGCCTTGGGCAGCCAGCGCTCGACGTGCAGCCCGTCCGGGGCCAGCGCGTCGACGAGGGCGGCGACCTCCCGCTCGGTGGTGTAGTGCCGCACCCGCAGGGAGTTGAACAGCCCGCCGTCGGGTGCCGTCTCCACCGAGGTGGTCGCCTTGACCCGGCCCCCACCGGCCACCGAGAGCGCCACCACGCCGGACGCCGACGACCCGTGCGCCGGCTTCACGAACGCCCGGGAGACGCCCGCCGCCGCCAGCCCCGCCCGCAGGTCCGCCCAGCCGCCGACCGGGCCCGGCAGGGCCCACGGCACCGGGACGCCCGCCGCGGTCAACCGGGCGTGGCAGCGCCGCTTGTCGAACATCACCGCCACCTCCCCGGCGTCCACGGACGGCACGGCGCCCGCGCGGCGTGCCGCGTCGGTCAGCTCACGGACCGCCGCGGTGAAGCGGCGGTACCACAGGGCCGTACCCTCCACGCGCGTGGGCTCGTCGGTGCCCCGCAGCAGCCGGTCGACCTCGGCATTCTCCCCCGGGGAGTCGATCCGCACGAACTCCCCGGGCGCGAAGGCGTACCGGCCGCGCAGCACGTCCAGCCAGGCCAGTACCCGGGGCGCCGGACGGCCCGCCGCGCGGACGGCGTCCGCGAAGAGCGCCGTCCGCCGGTTCTCCGGGTTGCCGACCACGACGCAGCGCCACCCGGCGGGGGACGCGTCGCCCTCGCGATCACTCGGAGACGGCGACATACCGCCACTCCGTGTCCCGCCACAGGTGCGGCACCTGGCGGTCCGACAGGTCCACCTCGGTGGCGCCCGCGGCGAGGGCGGTGCGCACCCGGTCGGTCACGGCCTCGCTCAGGTAGTGGTGGTGCAGGTCGAGCCGCTTGAGGTGGCCCAGCGGCTGACCGGCGAGCAGCGCCTCGGCACCGGTGTCGGTCAGCGTCCCCAGCGCCAGGCTCAGCGACTCCAGCTGGGCGACGACCGGCGCGGAGGCGACCGCCGCCGCGATCTCGTCCTGCACCTCGCTGTCCTCCAGGGCCAGGTGCCGCAGCGCCGGGAACCGGCCGCCGCCGAGGATCGGCGCGAGGTCGGCGACGGCCGTGTCCCCGCCGTACCGCCGCACACCGAGCCACATCTCCAGGCGCTCCAGGGCGGGCAGTTCGCACGCGCCGACCGCCCGCACCACCTGACTGGGCAGCCCGCCCGACTCGAACCGCAGGACCCGCAGCGCCTCGTGCCGCACCGGCCGCAGCGACAGCGGCTCGTCGCCGAGCCCCGACGAGTCGCCGCCGCGCACCCCGAACTCCTCAAGGAGGGGGAACGCCTCAAGGGCGGGGGTGACGTCGGTGAGCTGGAGCCAGGAGATCTCGCACTCCTCGCCGGTGGCGTCGGCGAGGAACAGGGCGCGCAGCGCGGGGAACCGGTCCGCGGCGGCCACGATCCTCTCCAGCACGGGGCGCAGTTCGTCGTAGCCGTCGTCGCCCCACCAGGGGCCGATCACCAGGGCGCGGACGGACGCGCTCGGCACCCGCTCGGTGAAGCTCTCCCACAGCTCGTCGAAGGCCACCATGTCGGCGGCGTAGCAGTCCAGCCGCCAGGCGACCGAGTCGGCGGCGGGGAGATCCTCCGCGTCGAGTCCCGGATAGGTGAGGACGGGCAGGCCGTGGAACGTCGTGAGGTGGTCGGCGAAGGTCATGACGGCATCACTCCGCGACGGCGGTGAAGCGGTGGACGACGCCGTCGTCCTCCCACTCCTCGCCGGTTCCGGACAGGTCGACCTCCACACCGGCGGCCTCCAGCGCGTCGCGGGTGCGCTGGGCGACCGCGTCGGAGACGAAGTTGTGGTGCAGGTCGAGCCAGGTCAGATGGGTCAGCGGCTGGCCGTCGAGGAGCGCCGTCAGGCCCTCGTCGGTGAGCACGCCGAGCGACAGGTCGAGCGACCTGAGCTGGGCGACGACCGGCGCGGAGGCGACCGCCGCGGCGATCTCGTCCTGGATCTCGCTGTTGCGCAGGCCGAGGTGGTGCAGGGCCGGGAACCGGCCGCCGCCGAGGACCGGCGCGAGGTCGGCGACCGTCGCGTCACCGCCGTACTCCTCCACGCCGAACCACATCTCCAGGTACTCCAGGGCGGGCAGTTCGCTGGCGGCGACACCGCGCACCACCTCGCCGGGCAGACCGCCCGCCTCGAAGCTGAGCGTGCGCAGCCGCTCGTGCCGCACGGCCGGGAAGCGCAGGCCGGATCCGCCGCGCACGCCCAGCTCCTCCAGGAGCGGGTAGGCGTCGAGGACCGGTGTCACGTCGGACTGCTGGATCCAGGAGATCTCCGCCTCCTCCATCTCCAGGTCGCCTATGAACACCGCCCGCAGCCCGGTCAGCCGGTCCCTGGCGGCCACGATCCGCCGGACGACGACGCCGGAGTCGTTGTCGTACACCTCGCCCCACTGGCCCACGACGAGCGCGCGGACCCCGGCTGGGTCCACCGAGTCGAGGAACCGGTCCCACAGCTCGCCGAAGTCCTCCTTGGAGTCCCTGTCGTAGGGGTTGACGGACAGCCGCCAGGCGACGGCCCCGGCCTCCGGCAGGTCCCGCTCCCCGCCCGGTGGGGGGAAGTCGACGACGGCGAGGCCGTGCAGCTCCCGCAAGTGCTCGACGTAGGACATGAATGGTCTCCTCGCATGTGCGGTCCCGGCGCGCTCGGCCGGTCCGTGAGATTTCTACCAAGCCGCACTGACAACGCTGTTCGCGGGCCACCCGGTCGGAGCTGGAGCGGGGGGCGTTGTCAGACCCCTGTCGTAGCGTCGTGGTCATCGGGTCGGCGAGGTGCCGACGGCGGAGGGAGACACGTATGTACCGGCAAGGGGATGTCCTGATCGTGCCTGTGGCCGAGTCGGCCGTGCCCCCGGGCACCGACCGGCTGCCGGAGCAGCCGAGGGACGCGCGGGGGCGGCTGGTGCTGGCGCTCGGCGAGGTGACGGGGCACGCCCACGCCGTGGTCGGGCCGGGCACGCTGGTGCGGGAGAACGGCCCCTTCGGCGCCGCCTTCCTCCATCTCCCGGACGGCGGACGGGTGGTGCACGAGGAGCACGCGGCGATACCGCTGCCGAAGGGCTGGTACCGGGTGGTGCGCCAGCGTGAGTACGCGCCGGGCGCGGTGCGTGTGGTCGCGGACTGACGGCTGACGGCCGACGGACCGAGACGGCGAACTGAGAAGGCTGACAGGGACAGTGGGGGAGAGCGAGACGATGACGACGACGGAGACCCTGGTGACCGCGCCCGCGACGACCGCACCGGCGGACGCGACGGTGCTGGAGACGACGGCGCGGTGGCGTGAGGTCGCCGCCGCCACCGGACCGGCCGACCGCGCCGCCGCCGAGGAGGGGGTGCGCCTCGCCTACCGGCTGGCCGGGCTGCCCGGGCCGGAGCGGATCCTGTGGGCGGGCTCGCCCCCCGAGGGCGTGGCCATGGCGACGCGGCTGCTGGCGGAGGAGGCGACCGGCCGCGGCGTCCGTGAGGAGGTGCGCACCCGGCCCTGGGCCGCCGCCCGGCAGCGCGCCGCCGACCGGCTCGGACCGGCGGGCTGGGCCGAGCGCTGGTCGCTGACCGGCGCCCAGCTGTGGGACGGCACGAGCGGTCTGACCGAGCGCGTCAGGACGGGTGTGGTCGAGGCGCTGTCCGAGACGCCCGAGGGGGAGCGCGCCGTCCGGCTGGTGCTCCTCGACGCGGTCCTCGGGCAGCACGACGCGGCCTGGCTCGCCGCCTTCGACGGCCTGGACGGCGCGGAGCCCCTCGCCGGGATCGCCGCCGTCGCCCGCGCGGCGGGCTGGTGGTGGCCGTACGAGAAGGTCGCCGTCATCGCCGAGCGCCCGGTGGAGCTGCACCGCGACGAGGCGGGCCGACTGCACCGCGGGGACGGGGCGGCGCTCGCGTTCCCCGACGGGTTCGCGCTGTACGCCTGGGGCGGGATGCCGGTGCCCGCCGCCTTCCTCGACGAACTCGCCGCCCTGACCCCGCGGCGCATCCGCGAGGAGGAGAACGCCGAGCTGCGCCGCGTGATGCTGGAGCACTACGGCTACGACCGCTACCTGGAGGAGTCCGGCGCCGAGCCCGTCCACCGGGACGAGACCGGGGTGCTGTGGCGGATCGAGCTGGAGGGCGACGAACCGCTGGTCATGGTGGAGGTCGTCAACTCCACCCCGGAGCCGGACGGCAGCCACCGCACGTACTGGCTGCGCGTGCCGCCGCGCACCCGCACCGCGCGCGAGGGCGTCGCCTGGACCTTCGGCCTGGACGAGGCGGACTACACGCCGGAGCGGGAGACCTGAGCGCGGACCTGACGAAGTGAGCTGAGGAGAGGGCCGCGCACGGAAGACCGCGTGCGCGGTACTTACCAGAACGCCGGTGTCCGTCGTAGCATGGAACCGAACGAATGGTCGGTTGGGGAGAGGGATGGATGGACACGGAGCCGGAACTCCAGGCGCACTTCGAGGCGACCATCGCGCGGGACCAGCGGATCGAACCGCGTGACTGGATGCCGGACGGCTACCGCGGGACGCTGGTCCGGCAGATCGCGCAGCACGCGCACTCGGAGATCATCGGTATGCAGCCGGAGGGCGAGTGGATCACCCGCGCCCCGTCGCTGCGCCGCAAGGCCATCCTGTTCGCCAAGGTCCAGGACGAGGCCGGGCACGGCCTCTACCTGTACTCGGCGGCGGAGACGCTGGGCGCCGACCGCGCGGAGCTGACCGAGCGGCTCGTCGAGGGCCGCCAGAAGTACTCGTCGATCTTCAACTACCCGACCCTGAGCTTCGCCGACGTCGGCGTCATCGGCTGGTTCGTGGACGGCGCGGCGATCTGCAACCAGGTCCCGCTCTGCCGCAGCTCCTACGGGCCGTACGCGCGCGCGATGGTGCGGATCTGCAAGGAGGAGTCCTTCCACCAGCGGCAGGGCTACGAACTGCTGATGACGATGATGCGCGGCACCGCGGCCCAGCGGGAGCTGGTGCAGGACGCGGTGGACCGCTGGTGGTGGCCGTCGCTGATGATGTTCGGCCCGCCGGACCACGACTCGCCCAACTCGGCGCAGTCCATGGCCTGGAAGATCAAGCGGCACAGCAACGACGAGCTGCGCCAGCGCTTCGTCGACATGACCGTCCCCCAGGCCGAGAAGCTCGGCGTGACCCTGCCCGACCCGGAGCTGCGCTGGAACGAGGAGCGCGGCCACCACGACTTCGGCACCCCCGACTGGGACGAGCTGAAACGGGTCATCAAGGGCGGCGGCCCGTGCAACGCCCAGCGCGTGGAGCGGCGGCGCACGGCCCACGAGGAAGGCGCCTGGGTGCGCGAGGCGGCGAGCGCGTACGCGGCCAAGCAGGCGGCACGCGCGGCGAAGGGAGCGGTGGCATGACCGCCGACAAGCAGCACGGCTGGCCCCTGTACGAGGTGTTCGTGCGTGGCAAGCGCGGACTCAACCACGTCCACGTGGGCTCACTGCACGCCGCCGACGACCGGATGGCCCTCACCCACGCCCGGGACCTCTACACCCGGCGCAACGAGGGCGTGAGCATCTGGGTGGTCCGCTCCGCGCACATCACCGCCTCCACCCGCGACGAGAAGGACCCCTTCTTCGAGCCGAGCGCCGACAAGGTCTACCGGCACCCGACCTTCTACGACATCCCCGACGACGTCCCCCACATCTAGTCCCGGCCCGAGGAACAGCCATGAGCGCCGTGCATGACGACCACGTCTACATGACCCTCGCCGAGGGACACGAGGACGACACCCGCTGGGCCTACGGCACCGGCTTCGAGGACCCCCTGCACGGCGTCGACACCGCCGTGCCCGAGGGTGTGGACGCCGCCGCGCTGGCCGATCTCTGCGTGGCACTCGCCGACGACGCCCTGGTCAGCGCCCAGCGGCTGGCCGAGTGGATCACCCGCGCGCCCGAGCTGGAGGAGGAGGTCGCGCTCGCCAACACCGGCCTCGACCTGCTCGGACAGGCCCGGCTGCTCTACACCCGCGCCGGACAGGCGGACGGCACCGGCCGCGGCGAGGACGCCTACGCCTACTTCCGCGACCCCGGCGACTTCCGCAACGTACGCCTGGCCGAACTGCCCAACGGCGACTTCGCGTTCTCGATGGTGCGGCTGCTGGCGCTGTCCGCCTGGCGGCTCGCGCACCTCCAGCACCTGGCGGCACACCCCGATCCCGTGCTGGCCGCCGTCGCCGCCAAGGGCGTCAGGGAGCTGACGTACCACCGGCAGTACGCCGCCGAGTGGGTCGTCCGCCTCGGCGACGGCACCGAGGAGTCGCACCGCAGGACCCGGGCGGCCCTGGAGCGCGTCGGCCCCTACCTGGGCGAGCTGTTCACCGCCCACGACGCCCGGGACGAGGTCGTCGGCGTCCTGCGCCAGGTCACCGAGGCGGCCGGGCTGCCCATGCCGGTGTACCGGCCGCTGCCCGGCGCCGGACGCGCCGGGGAGCACACCGAGCACCTCGCCCCGCTGCTCGCCGAGTTGCAGGACGTGGCCCGCGCCCACCCGGAGGCGACATGGTGACGACCAGCCTGGACGCCCGGCGCGCCCGGCACGTCGCCGAGCGGGTGCCGGACCCCGAGCTGCCCATGCTCACCCTGGCCGACCTCGGCGTGCTGCGCGCCGTCGAGCTGACCGACGACGGCACGGTGGTCGCCAGCCTCACCCCGACCTACTCCGGCTGCCCGGCGATGGCGGAGATGCGCGCCGACGTGGCCGCCCGGCTGCGCGACGCCGGGTACGCGCGCGTGGAGATCCGCACCGTCCTCGACCCGCCCTGGACCAGCGACTGGATCACCCCGGCCGGGCGCCGCAAGCTCACCGAGCACGGCATCGCCCCGCCCGGCGCCGCGCCCCGCCGCGACTCCGGCCCCGTCCCACTGGTGCTGTCGCCCACCCGGCGCACGGTGCCCTGCCCGCGCTGCGGCTCCGCCGACACCGAGGAGACCTCCCGCTTCGCCGCCACCTCCTGCAAGGCACTGTGGCGCTGCCGCGACTGCCGCGAGCCGTTCGAGTACGTCAAGGAGATCTAGAGATGACCGCGACCGTCCCCTCCCGGGCCGCGCGCCCGCGCCGCCGTGCGGCCTTCCACCCGCTGCGCGTCGCCGAGGTGCGGCGGCTGTGCGCGGACGCCGTGGCCGTCGGCTTCGAGGTCCCGCCGGAGCTGGCCGAGGAGTACGCCTTCGCGCCGGGCCAGTCGCTCACCCTGCGGCGCGACGTCGACGGCCGGGACGAGCGCCGCTCGTACTCCATCTGTGCACCGGCCGGCGCGGCACCCCGCATCGGCGTCCGCGCGGTCCCGGGCGGACTGTTCTCCTCCTGGCTGGTGGACGAGGTGCGCCCCGGCGACACCGTCGAGGTGATGGCACCCACCGGCGCCTTCACCCCCGGCCTCTCCACCCCCGCCCACCACGTCCTGATCGCGGCCGGTTCCGGCATCACCCCGATGGTGTCCATCGCCGAGTCCGTCCTCACCGCCGACGACCGCTCCACGGTCACCCTCTTCTACGGCAACCGCCGCACCGACACGGTGATGTTCGCCGAGGAACTGGCCGACCTGAAGGACCTCCACCCGGCCCGCTTCCACCTCGCCCACGTCCTGTCCCGGGAACCCCGCGAGGCCGAGGTGCTCTCCGGCCGCCTGGACGCCGAACGGCTGTCGGCGCTGATCGGCGCGCTGGTCGACGTACCGGCCGCCGACCACTGGTGGCTGTGCGGCCCGCAGGGCATGGTCGGCGACGCCCAGCGGGTGCTGTCCGGCCTCGGCGTGCCCCGGGACCGCGTCCACCGCGAGCTGTTCTTCGCCGACGACGAGCCCGTCCGCGAGGTCCGCCACGAGGAGACCGGCCCGAGCGGACCCGTCAGCCAGGTCACCCTCACCCTCGACGGCCGATCCACCACCGCCGCCCTCCCCAGGGACCGCTCCCTCCTGGAGGGCGCCCAGCGCTCCCGCCCGGACCTGCCCTTCGCCTGCAAGGGCGGCGTCTGCGGCACCTGCCGCGCCCTGGTCACCGAGGGCGAGGCGGACATGCGCCGCAACTTCGCCCTGGAGGACGCCGAGGTCGACGCGGGCTACGTGCTGACCTGCCAGTCGTACCCGGTGTCCGCGACGCTCACGGTCGACTACGACTCCTGAGGCCGCACCGCACGTGGGTGTCAGACCTCCCGGCTGAGGAGCCGTTCCAGCGCGGTGTTGACCTCGGCCGGGCGCTCGTCCATCACCCAGTGCCCGGCGTCGTCGACCATCGTCAGCTCGGCGTGCGGGACCTCGGCGGCCAGCTCCCTGGCGATGGCGGGGCTCAGGTACCGGTCGCCGCGCCCCCAGATGACCGCCGTGGGACAGGTGACCTGGCCCAGCCGGCTGCGCAGCTCGGGGCGGGCGGCGGTGCGGTAGTGGCCGAAGAAGTGCAGCAGCCAGCGGCGGCTCTCCAGGGGACGCACGTGGTCGAGGTAGCCGTCCATGACCTCACGGTCGACGTGACCGGCCTCGACCAGCGGTCCGAAGGCGATGCGGTGCAGGGAGCCGAAGGGCAGCCGCGCGGCGAGTGACCGGAGCACGGGCGTCCGGCCCGCCACCGTGAACGCGGTGAACAGGGCGCGCCAGTGCGGTACGAAGGTGGCCTGCGAGCGGCTGTTGAGGAGGGCCAGCCTGCGCACCCGGTCGGGGTGGGTCTGGGTGAAGCCGAGGGAGAGGAAGCCGCCGTAGTCGTGGCCGACGAGGTTGACGGCGTCGACGCCGAGGGCGTCGAGGAGCCGTCCGATCCGGGCCACCTCGGTGTCGTAGTCGAAGGCGAGGTGGTGGGGCTGCTCGGAGTCGCCCCAGCCGAGGAGGTCGGGGGCGATCACGCGGTGGGTCCGGGACAGCGCGGGGACCTGGTGGTCCCAGCTGTGGTGGTCGGCGGGGTAGCCGTGCAGCAGCAGCACCGGCTCGCCGTGGTCGGGTCCCGACTCCCAGCAGACGACCCGGGCGCCGTCGACCGTGACGGTCCGGGCGCGGGTCTGCTGGGTGGTGGGACGTGTCGTGCTCATGATGTCTCCTCGCCGTGCGTGTGCGGTGCCGCCCCTGGTCAGCGGCTCTTCCCGGAAGAACGCCCGTCCTCCGCACTGGATTACGTACCTGCGCGGACGGCATCCGTGGGGGTGGCGTCCCGGGCGCGCGCCACCGCCACCGGTTCGGGTGACCCGCCGCGTCCGAGCGGCGCACACCGGCGGCGGGGGAGGGGGTGCTTCCGGTCCCCTCCGTCAGGGGGTTGTTCCGGCTGGTGAGGGCGCCTAAGGTCTCCCCGCGGGGGGCAAGCGCTTTCTATCCCTCTCGGCGCCCCGCTTCCCGCCCGCCCGTCGGTCGGCCGTTCGAGGAGCGCCGTATGTCCCTACCGCAAGTCCGCCGCCGCGTCGCCGTGGTCGGCACCGGAGCCATCGTCGTCGGCAGCCACCTCGACGCCCTCCGGGCCCACGCCGACCGCACGGAGCTGGTCGCCGCCGTCGACGTCGACGAGCAGCGGCTCGCCGCCTTCCGCGCGCTCGCGGGCGACGAAGTCGCCGGGTACACGTCGATGGCGGACATGCTGGACGCCGCACGCCCCGACCTGGTGCTCGTCGGCACGCCGCCGTCGCTGCACCGGGAGCAGACCGTCGCGGCGCTCAAGGCGGGCGCCTGGGCGCTGTGCGAGAAGCCGCTGTGCCTGTCCCTCGCCGAGTACGACGAGATAGCCGCGGCCGAGGAGGCGTCCGGCGCGTACGCGTCGGTCATCTTCCAGCACCGCTACGGCTCCGGCGCCACCCACGCGCGCGAGCTGATCGCCAGCGGCGAACTGGGCGCCCCGCTGGTCGCGCACTGCCAGACCACCTGGCACCGCGACGCCGCCTACTACGCCGTGCCCTGGCGCGGACGCTGGGCCAGCGAAGGCGGCGGCCCCACCATGGGCCACGGCATCCACCAGTACGACCTGCTGCTGCACCTGCTCGGCGAGTGGGAGGAGATCCGCGGCATGGCCGCGCGCCTGGTCCACGACACCGAGAGCGAGGACGTCTCCACCGCCCTGGTCCGGTTCCGCAGCGGCGCCGTGGCCACCGTCGTCAACAGCGTGCTCTCCCCGGACGAGGTCAGCCGCGTCCGCGTCGACTGCGCCGACGCCACCGTGGAACTGACCCACCTGTACGGGCACCGCAACGACGACTGGACCTACACCCCCGCCCGGCACGTCGCCCCCGAACGCGCCGCCGCCTGGCGCACCCAGGCCGCCGACGTGCCCAGCTCGCACACCGCGCAGCTCGGCGCCGTCCTCGACGCCTACGACACCGGCACCCGCCCGCCGGGCAGCGGTCCCGAGGCCCGCGCCACGCTGGAGTTCGCCGCCGCCCTCTACAAGTCCGCGTTCACCGGCCGCCCCGTGCGCGCCGGGGAGATCGGACCCGGCGACCCGTTCCACGCGGCCATGCACGGCGGCCACCCCGACTGGGCCCCCGAGGAGCGCGTATGACCCTCCGCGTCAGCCACGCCCACGGAGACCACCTCGCGGTGACGGCGCCGGGCGGCACCGAGATCCTCCGCTACGTCTACCGCCCCGACCCCGAGCCGTTCGAGTCCCGCAAGCCGTACGCCCACCCGGTGCGCACCCTCGCCGGGCGCACCGTGACCGGGTACCGGCCCAACGACCACCGCTGGCACAAGGGCCTCCAGATGACCGCCAGCCACCTGTCCGGGCAGAACTTCTGGGGCGGCAACTCCTACGTCCACGGCGAGGGCTACCTCGCCCTGCCCGAACGGGTCGGGTCGATGCGGCACGACGGCTTCGAGGCCCTCACCGCCACCGACGACCGGATGACCGCCACCGAGAACCTGACCTGGGTGGCGCACGCCGGCGCCGAGTGGGCGCGCGAGCGGCGCGGGCTGACCGTGCACTCCGTCGACGAGGACGCCGGTTCCTGGGCGCTGGACTGGTCGATCCACCTCACCAACCTCCGCGCCGAGCCGCTGCGGTTCGGCTCCCCGACCACCGCGGGCCGCGAGCTGGCCGGGTACACCGGCCTCCAGTGGCGCGGCCCCCGCGACTTCACCGGCGGCCGGGTCCTCGCCCCCGACTCCGACGCCGGGGCCGCGGAGCTGATGGGCAGTCAGAGCCCGTGGCTGGCCTTCACCGCCGAGCACGACGAGGTCGACGCGCACTCCACCCTCGTCTTCGCGCACGCCCCGGAGAACCTCGGCGAGCGGACCGCGATCCACCCCTCGCACTGGTTCGTCCGCGCCGAGCCGATCCCGTCGGCGGCGTTCTCCTGGGCGTTCTTCGAGGAGTTCGCACTGCCGCCGGGGGAGTCCTTCGCCTACCGCTACCGGATCGTGGTCGCCGACGGCGCCTGGGACCGCGACCGGGTCGCCGCCCATCTGGCGGCCCTGCCGTGGTGAGCCACCCGCTGCCCGGGGCGGTCGGCCTCTCCCACCTCAGCGCCTACGACTGGGAGGCCGCCGACGGCGTGTGCGGCGGCTCCCCGCACCTGCACCTGGTGTGCACGGAGGCGTACGTCGTCACCGGCGGCCGGGGCGCCGTGCAGACCCTGAGCCCCGACGGCTACCGGGACATCCCCCTGGAGCCGGGCGTGGTCGCCTGGTTCACGCCGGGGACCGTGCACCGCATGGTGCAGGGCGGCGACCTGCGCGTCACGGTGCTGATGCAGAACAGCGGGCTGCCCGAGGCCGGGGACGCCGTGTTCACCTTCCCGCCCGCGCTGCTCGCCGACCCCGCCGCCTACGCCGCCGCGGCCACCCTGCCGCCGGGCACGGGGCCGGAGACGGAGGCCGCCGCACGGCGTCGCCGGGACCTCGCGGTGGCGGGGTACCTGCCGCTGCGGGAGGCCCTGGCCGCCGGGGACGCCGGTCCGTACCGGGACTTCCAGCGGGCCGCCGCCCGGCTGGTGCGGGCCAGGGTCCCCCGCTGGCGCGAGCTGTGGCGGGCGGGCGCGCTGGCCGCGGCGGAACGCACCGGCGCCCAGCTCACCGCCCTGGCGGACGGCGACCCGGCCCACCTCGACGAGGCGACCGCGTACGCGTCCGGGCCGAGCCGTCGCGGCGGCTACGGCATGTGCGGGCGCCGGGACGAGTACGGGCTGCCGGGGACGACCCTGCCGTACGCGTGAGAGCGTCCCGACGAGGTCGTCGCCGTCCCTGGCGTCGGTGTCATCGCTGGCCACGGGGGCGGGTCTCCCCCCGCAGTTCCTCGGCGACCGCAACGGACGGTTCGGTGACTTCGGCGTCCTCGACCGGGAGATCCGTACGTCCCTGCTGGCCCGGCGGGGGGTGGGCGCCACGGGGTGACGCGGGCTCGCCTCATCCCCCGGTTCAGGGTGTCGTCCCGTCGCTCGCCGAGCGGCGGAGCAGTCGGCGGCGGTGGCGCAGGCCCAGCGCCGCCAGCAGCAGGACGGCGCACAGGCCGGCGGCCGTCCCCGGACCCGCCGAGTCCACCGCGTCGGCCAGCGCCCGCTGCACCGACCCCGCCGCGTCGATCACCGGGTCCGTCGTCGTGGGATCACGCCGCACCCGGATCTCGTACCAGCCGTAGTACGCCACGTACGCTCCGACCAGCAGGAGCAGCCCGCCCCCCAGCCGGGGCGCCACCGCGCCCGCCCGGCGCAGCCGGGACACGGCGGTGCTGCGGGTGAGCGCCACGGCCAGCGAGGCCGCGCCGACGACCAGGCCCATCCCGGCCGCGTAGGCGACGAACAGGGCGACGCCCTCACCGGTGGAGCCGCTGCGGAAGGCCGAGACGACGATCGCGAGGAACGGCGCGACCGTGCAGCCGAGCGACGCCGCCGCGTACGCCATGCCGAACAGCGCCATCGCCGGGACCGAACGGCTCAGCCTCGGCGCCCGGCGCATCCTCGGCGCCAGCGCGGGCAGCTGCCGCCCGGCGAGCAGCCACCCCCCGGCCACCGCCAGCAGCAGCCCGAACCCCACCGTGAACCACGGCAGGTGCTCCTGCACCCGCCCCGCGACCGGCCGCACCGCGAGCCCGAACACGCCGAACAGCGCGGCGAACCCGAGGGTCATCGACACCGTCGCGGTCAGCGCCCGGCCGACCGCGACCGTACGGCCCGGCCGGTCCTCGCCCAGCACCAGCAGCGACAGGTACGCGGGCAGCAGGGCGAAGCCGCACGGGTTGACGGCGGCCAACATGCCCGCGCCCAGCGCGAGCGCCAGCGGCAGGTCACCCATCGCCGGTCAGCCGGTCAGCCCGGCGACCTTGCCGGACAGCCCCTCGCCGCCGGGCAGCACACCCTCGTAGACGGTCTCGCCGTCCTTGTCGAGGATGACGTAGCGGCTCTGCTCGGTCACCTCGAACCGCTTCCACACCGTGCCGTCCTCGTCGGAGAGGTGCGGGAAGGAGCCGGTGCCGGTCTGGTCGACGAAGTCGCGCATGGCGTCGTTGCCGTCGAGGCCCGCGACCCCGACGACGTTCGCCTTCCCCGCGTACTCCTCGGCCACCTTCGCGGTCTCGGCGGCCTGGGCGCGGCACTTGGGGCACCAGGGCGCCCAGAACCACAGCACGGTCGGACGGCCCGCGAGGGAGGCGCCGTCGAACGGCTTCCCGTCGACGGTGGTCCCCGTGAACCGCAGCGCCTCCGGCACCTCGGCCGACCCGCCGCCCTCGGAAGCGGTGGCCTTCGCAGAAGAAGGCGAAGACGTGGACGCGGGGGCCCCCGAGTCGCCGTCGCCCCCGCACCCGACGAGCGTGAGCGACGCGACGGTCAGGACGGCTGGCAGCAGGGTGCGGGTGCGCATGGGCGGACTCCTGGGCTCGCTCGGGAACGAGCCGACTGTAGGTCGGCCGGCGCCCGCGGGCCCCCGGCCGGACCCTTACGGTTCCATGACGTCCCGTGCATGGCCCGCGTCCCCAGGGGTACCCGCGGACCCATGCGGTTCCGTGACCGAAGGCAGGCCGGGCGGGAACTGGCCGGGAGGCTGCGCATCCTCCAGGAGAAGGGCGCGCTGGCCCACCCCGTGGTGCTCGCCCTGCCCCGGGGCGGGGTCCCGGTGGCCCGGGTGGTCGCCGAGGCGCTGGAGGCGCCGCTGGACGTGCTGGTCGCCCGCAAGATCGGGGCGCCCTTCCAGAAGGAGCTGGGCGTCGGCGCGATCGTCGGCGACGCGCCCCCCGTCTTCGACCCCCGCACCCTGGAGCACCTCGGCCTGACCGAGGACGAGCTGGCCCCCGTCGTGGCCCGCGAACGCGAGGAACTGCGCCGCAGGGACCGCCTCTACCGACACGGCCGACCCCTGCCCGACCTGCGCGGACACACCGTCATCCTGGTCGACGACGGCCTCGCCACCGGCGCGACCGCCCGCGCCGCCGTGCGCTGGGTGCGCGCCCACGAACCGGAGCAGGTGGTGCTGGCCGTGCCCGTCGCCGCACCGGAGGCCGCCGACCTGCTGCGCGCCGAGACCGACGACCTGGTCTGCGTGCAGCGGCCCGGCGACTTCCTGTCCGTCGGCAGCTGGTACGAGGACTTCGACCAGCTCAGCGACGACGACGTACTGGCCGACCTGGAGGACATGGCTGAGGGGTGAACGACCCGATGACTGCGCCGCCCGCGCCGACCGGACGCGTCGGCACCGTGATCGTCGGCGTCGACGACACGTCGTACTCGTGGCTGGCCGCGGAGTGGGCCGCCGCCGAGGCCCTGCTCCGCGGCGACGTACTGCGCGTCGTGCACGCCGTCGGACCCGGCGACGCCCCCGAGGCCGAGGCCCGCGTCCTGGACGCCGCCGCGAGCGTGCTGGACGACGCCCGGGCGCGGATCGCCACCGCCCGGCCCGCCCTGCGCGTCGATACCGTCCTCGGCCGCGAGGAACCCGCGGACGCCCTGCTCTCCGCCTCCCGCGACGCCGACCTGGTCGTCGTCGGCACGCGCGGGCGCGGCGGCTTCGCCGGGCTGCTGCTCGGCTCGGTGAGCCTGAAGGTCGCCGCGCACGCCGACTGCCCCGTGGTGATCACCCGCGGCCACCCGGAGAAGCCCACCGTCGGCGAGATCGTCGTCGGGGTCCGGGACGCGGGCGACGAGGACGCTGTACGGTTCGCGCTCGCGGAGGCCGAGCGGCGCGGGGTGGGGGTGCGGCTGGTGCACGCGTGGACACCGGCCGTCCGCTCCGGGCTGACGGTGCCCCAGCCGAGCCAGCTCGACGACGAGCAGCGCCTCCACGAACGCCTGCTGCGCCACGCCGCACGGCCCGTCGCCGACCACCCGCACGTGCCCGTCGACACCGAGCTGAGCATCGGCCCGCCCGCCGCCGCCCTGGTCGACGCCTCGGCGCGGGCCGCCCTGGTGGTGCTGCCGCGCCACCCGCCCCGCGGCCTCGGGCTGCGGCTGGGCTCCGTCGTGCACGCCGTGCTGCACCACGCGGACTGCCCCGTCGCCGTCGTGCCCACCGCCCCCGGCTGACGCCGGGCGTCAGCCCAGCGCCCGGTCCAGGTTGAAGGCCGCGCTGATCAGCGACAGATGGGTGAACGCCTGCGGGAAGTTGCCCCGCTGCTGCCCGGTGTGACTGATCTCCTCGGCGTACAGCCCGAGATGGTTGGCGTAGGTCAGCATCTTCTCGAACGCCAGCCGCGCCTCCTCCACCCGGCCGGCGCGGACCATGGCCTCCACGTACCAGAACGAGCAGATGGAGAACGTGCCCTCGTCGCCGCGCAGCCCGTCCGGGCTGGCCCGCGGGTCGTAGCGGTAGACGAGCGAGTCGGAGACCAGCTCCTGGGTGAGGGCGTCCAGGGTGGCCAGCCACTTGGGGTCGGTCGGCGCGATGAACTTCGCCAGCGGCATCATCAGCACGGACGCGTCCAGCACCTCGCAGTCCTCGTGCTGGACGAACGCGCCGCGGCTGTCGCACCAGCCCCGGCTCATGATCCGCCGGTAGACGGTGTCGCGGCAGCTCTGCCAGCGCGGCAGGTCGGCGGGGAGACCGCGCCGGTTCGCCATCCGCACCGCCCGCTCGATCGCCACCCAGCACATCAGCCGCGAGTACAGGAAGTTCCGGCGCCCGCCGCGGGTCTCCCAGATGCCCTCGTCGGGCTGGTCCCAGTTCTCGCACACCCAGTCCACCAGCGCGCACACGTTGTCCCACTGGTCGCTGGAGATCGGCTCGGCCCATTTGTCGTAGAGGTAGATCGAGTCGACGAGGGCGCCGTAGATGTCCAGCTGGAGCTGGTCGGCGGCGGCGTTGCCGACCCGGACCGGCGCGGAGCCCTCGTGGCCCTCCAGGTGCGGGAGTTCGCGTTCGGGCAGCTCGGTGCGGCCGTCGATGCCGTACATGATCTGGAGCGGGCCGGAGGGCTTGCCGTCGCCGGGGCTGATGTGGCGGCTCACGAACTGCATGAACTGGGCGGCCTCACCGGTGAAGCCCAGCCGCAGCAGCGCGTACACGCAGAAGGCGGCGTCCCGCACCCACACGTACCGGTAGTCCCAGTTCCGCTCGCCGCCCAGGTGCTCGGGCAGGCTGGTGGTCGGCGCGGCGACGATCGCGCCGGTGGGCGCGTAGGTGAGCAGCTTCAGCGTGAGCGCGGAGCGGTGCACCATCTCCCGCCAGCGGCCCCGGTACTTCGAGGCGGACAGCCAGCGCCGCCAGTACGCCACCGTCTGCCCGAACTGCTCCTCGGCCTCCGCGACCGGACACCGGCGCGGCTCCACCGCCCCGCTGACCTGGTCGAGGGCGAAGACCGCCGTCTCGCCCTCACTGAGCTTGAAGTCGGCCCGCGTGTCCGGGCCGTCCGCCTCCAGCGGCACCGTCGCGGTCAGGCCCAGGGAGAGCGCGGCGGACTCGAAGACGGCGACGTCGTCGACCATGGTCAGGACGTGCGGCTGGGCGCCGTACCCGAAGCGGGGCGCCACCCGCACCCGGAACGGGATCGTGCCGCGCACGCACAGCACGCGCCGGATCAGCCGGTGCCGTTCCGCCTCCGGAGCGTCCCCGGTGGCCTCGCTGACCGGCATGAAGTCCTGCACCTCACCGACGCCGTCCTCGGTGTAGAAGCGGGTGATCAGGACGTTGGTGTCGGGGAAGTAGAACTGCTTGGTCCGCGCGGGCACCGAGGCCGCCAGCTCGAAGCGGCCGCCCCGGTCGGCGTCCAGGATCGCGGCGAAGACGCTGGGCGCGTCGAAGGACGGACAGCAGTACCAGTCGACCGTCCCGTCCGTGCCCACCAGCGCGACACTGCGCAGATCGCCGATCAGCCCGTGCTCGGCGACCGGCAGGTACCGCCGTCCACCGCCGCCGTGCCCCGCTGCCCTGGTCATCGCCACCTCCAGGCCCGCCCGACCGGACTCCAGCTTAGGCGCCGGGGTGCCACGGGGCGCCCGGTCGCCGACACCCGGCGGGGACTACCGGACCCGCGTCACACCGCGACGACCTCCACCCCGGCCTCCTCGAACCGGCGGAGCACGTCCTCGTCCGCCGCCGTGTCCGTCACCAGGGTGTCCACCGCGTCCGTGGCGCAGATCCGGGCGAACGCGCGCCGGCCCAGCTTGCTGGAGTCGGCGGCGACCACGACCCGTCCGGCGCGCTCGCACAGCAGCCGGTTGACCGCGGCCTCCGCCTCGTCGTGCGCGGCGGCGCCGTGCCGGGCGTCGAAGGCGACCACGCCGAGCACCGCCACGTCCAGGGTGATCTGGCCCAGCACCCCGTCCGCGAGCGGCCCGGTCAGCTCGTACGACTGCGCCCGCGCCACCCCACCCGTCACCACGATCTTGAACTGGGGGCGCACGGCCAGCTCGTTGGCGATGTTCAGCGCGTTGGTGACCACGGTCAGCGCGGGAGAGCCCGAGGTGAGATCGGGGCGCACGGCGAGGGCGCGCGCCACCTCGGTGGTGGTCGTGCCCCCGGTCAGCCCGACCGCCTCACCGGGGGCGACCATCCCGGCCACCGCCCGGGCGACGCGCTGCTTCTCGGAGGCGCGGCGCGCGGTCTTGTAGCGCAGCGGCAGCTCGTACGACACCCCGTGCACGACCGCACCGCCGCGGGTGCGGACGAGCATCTGCTGCTCGGCGAGCTGGTCGAAGTCGCGGCGGATCGTCGCCGCCGACACCGCCAGCTCCCCGGCCGCCTCCTCGACGTCCAGGCGGCCCCGCTCCACGAGCAGTTCCAGCAGCGTCTTCCAGCGGGCGTCCCGCGACATCCGCACCGTCCTCCCTGGTCCGTACCTCCGGCGACCCTAGCGCAGCGTGATTCACCTGCCCGAATGCTTGAAGATGCTCGAAAGTCGGCGCTATCTTGCAGGAACGCGCACCACGTCAGGAGGGGGTCCGGCACCGTGTCGTACGCCGAGGACGAGCTGAACAGCCAGCCCGAGTGCTGGATCCGCGCCGTGGAGACGGCCGTCAGGCACCGCGCGGTCCTCCCGGCGCCGGGGGAGCGGGTCGCGGTCACCGGATGCGGCACCTCGTACTTCATGGCCCAGGCCGCGGCGGCGCTGCGCGAGGCCGCGGGCCAGGGGGAGACGGACGCCTTCCCCGCCTCCGAGTTCCGGCGCCACCGCCGCTACGACCGCGTCCTGGCCCTCACCCGCTCCGGCACCACCACCGAGGTGCTCGACCTGCTGGCCGCGCTGCGCGGCACCACCCGCACCACCGCCGTCACCGCCGACCCGCACACCCCCGTCACGGCCACCGCCGACGACCTCGTCGTCCTGGACTTCGCCGACGAACGCTCCGTCGTGCAGACCAGGTTCGCCACCACCGCCCTCACCCTGCTCCGCGCCCACCTGGGACGGCACCCGGACACGGCGGTCACCGACGCCCGCGCCGCGCTCACCGCCGACCTGCCCGCCCACCTCGTCAGCCGCGCCCAGTTCACCTTCCTCGGCCGCGGCTGGACCGTCGGCCTGGCCCACGAGGCCGCGCTGAAGATGCGCGAGGCCGCCCTCGCCTGGGCGGAGTCCTACCCCGCGATGGAGTACCGGCACGGTCCCGTCAGCATCGCCGCCGACACCACGGCCACCTGGATGCTCGGGCCCGCCCCGGCCGGGCTCGCGGACCAGGTACGGGCCACCGGCGCCACCTGGGTCCACGACGGCCTCGACCCGCTCGCCGGCCTGGTCCGCGCCCAGCGCCTCGCGCTCGCCGTCGCCACCGCCCGCGGCCTCGACCCGGACCGGCCCCGCCACCTCACCCGCTCCGTCGTCCTGCCCGACGCGCCCGGCGCTCCGGAAGGGGAGTAGCCGTGCCCCTCGTGACCACCGGCCACCTCGTCAGCGCCGCCGCGGCGGCCCACCGCGCGGTCGCCGCCTTCAACATCATCACCCTGGAACACGTCGAGGCCGTCATCGCCGGTGCCGAGGCCGCCGCCGCGCCCGTCGTCCTCCAGGTCAGCGAGAACGTCGTGAAGTACCGCTACGGACGGCTGCTGCCGCTGGCCCGCGCCGCCGTCGCCGCCGCCGAACGGGCCGCCGTACCCGTCGCCCTGCACCTCGACCACGTGCACGGCGACGCCCTGCTGCGGCAGGCCCCGGACGCCGGGTTCAGCTCCGTGATGTACGACGCGGCCCGGCTGCCGTACGCCGAGAACCTCGCCGCGACCCGCGCCGCCGCCGACTGGGCGCACAACCGAGGGCTGTGGATCGAGGCCGAGCTGGGGGAGGTGCGGGGCAAACACGGCCAGCCCCCGCCCGACCCGCACGCCCCCGGGACCCGCACCGACCCGGCCCAGGCCCGTGCCTTCGTCGCCGACTCCGGGGTGGACGCCCTCGCCGTCGCCGTCGGCAGCACCCACGCCATGACCACCCGCACCGCCGCCCTCGACCACGGCCTGCTGGGGCGGCTCGCCGCCGCGCTCGACGTCCCCCTCGTCCTGCACGGCTCCTCCGGCCTGCCCGACGCCGAACTGCGGGCGGCCGTCGCGGGCGGCATCACCAAGGTGAACATCGGCACCGCCCTCAACCTCGCCATGACCGGCGCGATACGGCGCTACCTCGCCGACCACCCCGAGGCCGCCGACTCCCGCGGCTACCTCGCCGTCGGCCGGGAGGCGATGGCCCGCACGGTGACCGGCGTCATCCGCACCCTGGCTACCGCTTCACCGCCCTGAGCACCACGGACTTCGGCTAGCGCTTCACCGCTCTGAGCACCACGAACTTCGGGTCGCTGGCGACCAGTTCGCTGTTCCCGAACAGCCGCCGCAGCTTCACGTGGTACCCCAGGTGCCGGTTGCCGATCACCCACAGCTCCCCGCCCGCCCGCAGCGCCCGCCGCGCGCCGGTGAACATCCGCCACGCGGTCGCGTCGGTCGTCGCCTGGTGCGAGTGGAACGGCGGATTGTTCACCACCAGGTCCACACTGCCCGACGCCACCCCGGCCAGTCCGTCCCCGACCCGGAACTCGGCGTGCCCCGGCACCCCGTTCGCCTTGAACGTCGCCTCCGCCGACGCCACCGCCTGGAACGACTCGTCCACGAACAGCACCTCGGCCGCCGGATCGGCCAGCGCCACCGCCGTCCCCACGATCCCGTTGCCGCAGCCCAGGTCCACCACCCGGCGCGCGCCCCGGGTGTCGGGCAGGTGCCGGAGGAGGAACCGGGTGCCGACGTCGAGACGGTCGGCGCAGAACACCCCCGCGTGGTTGACGACCACGCCCCCCGACACCGCCCCGAGCCCGCCCGGCACCTCGTAGCTGTACGGCCACGGGTTGCCGGGCCGGGCCAGCGCCGAGTCGGGCGCGCAGAAGACCAGCCGCGCCTTCTTCTCCGCGAGGGAGGTACGGGTCGGCCCCAGGATCCGCTCGAACAGCCGCAGCGTGGAGGTGTGGATCTCCTTCACCATGCCGGTCCCGACGACGACCGTGCCCGCGTGCACGCCGGGCGCCAGGCGCAGCAACTGGTCCTCAAGGAGCGCCAGGCTCTTCGGCACCCTGACCAGCAGCACGTCGATCCGGTCCGGCGGCGGGTCCTGCGTGGTCAGCAGCCGTACCGTGCCCGGTTGCACACCGGCCCGCGCGAGGTTGGCGCGGGTCGCCTCCTGGGTCAGGAAGGAGTCCGTGATCTGCGTCGGCGCGTGCGCCGCGAGCGCCGTGGCCAGCGCGCCCCAGCGGTCCCCGACGACCACGACCGCGCCGGACAGGGGCACGCCCTCGGCGGCGAGATGTCTGAGCAGGTACTCGTCGGACGCGTCCCAGGCGCGCAGGCGGTCCCGCGGGTCCTCGGGGAAACGGGTGAGCGCGAGATCGCCCCAGGGCGTCGGCATACGGTCGTTCATCGCGTCCAGGCTAGCGGAGCCGCAGTTCAGCGCGGGTGGCGGAGGACGGGCGCACGGACGCCGGGCCGTTCCGCCACGGCCGTACCCGGGTCGCGGGGGCGCGGCGCACGTCCCGGACCGGCTCGCCGCCGCGGCACGGCGCGCTCCGCTGGCCGCCCACCGGGACGGGGGCCGCTGGTTGCCCGCTGCGATGAGGCCCGCTGGTTGCCCACCGGGACCGCAGGTTGCCTACCGGGATGGGGCCCGCTGGTCGTCCACCGCGACGGAGCCCGCCCTGCCGGACCGCGCACCGAGGCCCTGGACCGGCGCACCCGAACGGTCCGCGTCCGGATCATGGGAGACTCCCCCTCATGAGTGGCAAGGCGGACCCCCGGCAGGCAGGGGAAGGGACCACCTCAAGGACGCGGCTCGACCGGGGGCGCGGCGCGCTCGGACCCGCGTTGGAACTGGTGCACACCGGACGGGCGCCCACCCGTGCCGTCCTCACCGCCGAACTGGGCGTCACCCGGGCCACCGCGGGCGCGGTCGCCGCCGAACTGGAGGCGCTCGGCCTGATCCGCGTCGACGCCCGCCCCGGCGCCGCCGCCGGATCCCAGGGCCGCCCCTCCCACCGCCTCCAACTCGCCGAGGACGGCCCCGTGGCGCTGGCCGCGCAGGTGCACGCCGACGGCTTCCGCGCCGCCCTCGTCGGCCTCGGCGGGCGGATCGTCGCCACCGCGCCCGGCTGCGAGACCGTCGACGCCGACCCGGCGAAGGTGCTCGGCTCCGTCGTCGAGGCGGGCGCCGAGCTGCTCCACGACACCGGCCGCCGCTGCGTCGGCGCCGGACTCGCCGTCCCCTCCGCCGTCGCCGAACCCGAGGGCCTCGCCCTGAACCCGCTGCACCTGGCCTGGCCCGCGGGCTCCCAGGTACGCGAGATCTTCGCCGACCGGGTCCGCGCGGCGGGCATCACCGGCCCCGCGTTCACCGCCAACGACGTCAACCTCGCCGCCCTCGCCGAGCACCGGCACGGCGCCGGCCGCGGCGCCCGCGACCTGCTGTGCGTGGCCACCGGACACCGCGGCGTCGGCGGCGCGCTGGTCCTCGACGGGCGGCTGCACACCGGCAGCGCGGGCCTCGCCCTCGAAGTCGGCCACCTCACCGTCAACCCCGAAGGCCGCCCCTGCCACTGCGGCGGTCGCGGCTGCCTGGACGTCGAGGCCGACCCGCTGGCCCTGCTCACCACCGCCGGACGGGACCCCGGCCCCGAGGTGTCCCTCCTCCAGCAGGCCAACGACCTCCTCCGCCACGAGTACGCCGACCCCGCCGTCCGCACCGCCGCCGAGGCCCTCATCGACCGCCTCGGCCTGGGCCTCGCCGGGCTGGTCAACATCCTCAACCCCGACCGCATCATCCTCGGTGGCCTGCACCGCACCCTCCTGGACACCGACCCCGACCGGCTGCGCGCCGTCGTCGCCGACCGCAGCCTGTGGGGCCGCAGCGGTGGCGTCCCCATCCTGGCCTGCTCCCTGGACCACAACAGCCTGGTCGGCGCGGCCGAACTGGCCTGGCAGCCGGTCCTCGACGACCCCCTGGCCGCCCTCGCGGACGGCGTCTGACCGGCCCGGGAGTACGGCACGCCAACCCGCCTACTCCCGGGGAGGTACACAGACTGCCGCTGGCCGTACGACGACCCGGACCCACCCCGCGCGCCACTGTCGAGACATCACCGAAAACGCGTCCTACCGACTCGGAGATGAATCGACATGGAGACCCTGGCACACTTCGCGGACGGCGGCCCCGGCCCCTGGATCCTGCTGTTCCCGCTGGTCTGGGCGGCCGTCATCGTGGGCGGCGTCACCCTGCTGCGCCGCACCGGCTGGCGCGCCCGCGGCGGCCCCCGCCGCCCCGCCGCCGACGAGAACTCCCCCCTCACCGTCCTCGGCCACCGCTTCGCCTCCGGCGAGATCGACGAGGACGAGTACTGGCGCCGACTGTCCGTCCTGGACGAGCAGTTCGGCCGCACGGGGAAGGGAGGCACGGCATGACCGCCCCCACCTCCCCCGGGACGGCCGCCCGGGTCGTCGACGCCGTCAAGCTGTACGGCACCGGCGACACCGCCGTACGGGCCCTGGACGGGGTGAGCGTCGGCTTCCCGGCCGGACGCCTCACCGCGATCATGGGCCCGTCGGGCTCCGGCAAGTCCACCCTGATGCACTGCGCCGCCGGCCTGGACACCCTCACCTCGGGCTCCGCCCACATCGGCGACACCGAACTCGGCGCCCTCGACGACCGCCGCCTCACCCTGCTGCGCCGCGACCGCGTCGGCTTCGTCTTCCAGGCGTTCAACCTGGTGCCCACCCTGACCGTCGCCGAGAACATCCGCCTCCCGCTCGACCTGGCGGGCCGGACCGGCGACACCGACTGGCTCGACACCCTCGTCGGCATCGTGGGCCTGCGCGACCGGCTCCACCACCGCCCCGCCGAACTCTCCGGCGGCCAGCAGCAACGCGTCGCCGTCGCCCGCGCCTTCGCGGGCCGCCCCGACGTCGTCTTCGCCGACGAGCCCACCGGCAACCTCGACTCCCGCTCCGGGGAGGAGGTCCTCGGCCTGCTCGGCCGGGCGGTGCGCCAGACGGCCCGCACCGTCGTCATGGTCACCCACGACCCGGTCGCCGCCGCCCACGCCGACGAGGTCGTCTTCCTCGCCGACGGCCGCCTGGTGGACCGGATGGAGTCCCCGACCGCCGACCACATCCTGGACCGGATGAAGGCGTTCGAGAAGGCACAGGTGGGATCGTGAACGCCGCCGTCCGCCTCAGCCTCTCCGCCCTACGCGCCCACCGCCGCCGCTTCGCCGGGACCTTCCTCGCCGTCTTCCTCGGCGTGTCCTTCCTCGCCGGGACCCTGGTCATGGGGGACACCCTGCGATCCGGCTTCGACACCATGTTCGGCAACGCGACCAGCGGCACCGACGCGGTCGTCCGCAGCGCCGACGCGATCACGACACCGGGCGAGAGCGAGGGGGTCCGCGCCCCGGTGGACACCGCCCTCGTCCGCACCGTCGCCGACGTCCCCGGCGTGGCGTCCGCCGTCCCCAACATCGAGGGCGCGGGCCAACTGGTCGGCGCCGACGGCGAGCCGATCGGCGGCCAGGGCCCGCCCACCCTCGCGGGCAACTGGATCACCGACCCGCGACTCAACCCGTACGAACTGGCCGAAGGACGCGCCCCGGAGCGCTCCGGCGAGGTCGTCGTCAACCGGGGAGCCGCCCACCGCGGCGGCCTGCACCTCGGCGACACCACCACCCTCCGCACCCCGGACCCCGTCCGGGTCACCGTCGTCGGCCTGGCGACCTTCGGCGGCGAGGACGGCATGGCCCAGGTCACCTTCACGGGCATGACCCGCGCCGACGCCGAGAAGTACCTCACCGCCCGCCCCGGCCAGGCGGCCAGCATCCAGGTACGCGCCGATCCCGGCACCGGCGAACGGGAACTGGCGGACGCCCTGGAGGCCGCGCTGCCACCCGGCCTGGAGGCCATCACGGGCACGGAGGCGGCCCAGGAGAACACCGACATGATCTCCGCCCAGTTCCTGACCGTCTTCACCACGCTCCTCCTGGTCTTCTCCGGCATCGCCCTCCTCGTCGCCACCTTCTCCATCCACAACACCTTCGCCATCGTCGTGGCCCAGCGCACCCGCGAGAACGCCCTGCTGCGTGCCCTCGGCGCCTCCCGCCGCCAGGTCACCGTGTCGACCCTGACCGAGGCGGTCGTGGTCGCCGTGACGGCGTCGGCCGCGGGCCTCGCGGGCGGCGTCGGCATCGCCGCCGGACTCCAGGCCCTGTTCCCCGCCATCGGCTTCCCGTTCCCGGAGAGCACCCTGGTGGTCAGCGCCCTCTCCCTGGCCCTGCCCCTCGCCGTGGGCACCGTGGTCTGCCTGGCCTCCGCCCTGCTCCCCGCCGTCCGCGCCGGACGCACCGCCCCCCTGGCGGCCCTGCGGGAGACCGCCGTCGACGCCTCCGGCGCCTCCCGCCCGCGGGCCGTCACGGGCGCGGCGCTCCTGGCCCTCGCGCTGGCCCTCTCCCTCACCGGCACCCTGCTCACCCCGTCGGTGTGGCTGGCGGGCACCGGCGCGGTCCTGGCCCTGGCCGCCTTCGTCGTCCTCGGCCCGGTCACCGCCACCAGCGCCGTACGCGTCCTCGGCGGCCCCCTGGACCGGCTGCGCGGCGTCACCGGCGGCCTGGCCCGCCGCAACGCGCTCCGCAGCCCCAAGCGCACCGCGGCCACCGCCGGAGCCCTGATGATCGGCGTCGCGGTGGTGTCCCTCTTCACGGTCTTCGGCGCCTCCCTCAAGGCGACCATGGACCAGACGGTCTCCCGCTCCTTCGCGGGTGACGTGGTCGTCAGCACCCCGTCCTTCGGTGCGGGCGGCAGCGGCCTCAGTCCCCGGCTGGCCGGAGCGATCGCCGGACTCCCCGAGGTGGACACCGCCGTAGGACTCGGCCGCGGCGTCGCCGAGGTGGACGGCGCGGGCCGCGCCCTGACCGTCACCGACCCGGTCGCCCTGCGCCGCACCTTCGACCTCGGCACCGTCGACGGCTCCCTGGACGCCCTCGGCACCGACGGCATCGCCGTCACCGAGAAGGAGGCCGACCGCCAGGGACTCGCCCCCGGCGACACCACCCGCCTCACCTTCACCGACGGCGACACCCGCACCTTCACCGTGCGCGCCGTCTACGGCCAGTCCGAACTGGCGGGTGACTACGTCATCACCCGCGCCGCCTGGGCCCCGCACCGCGTCCAGGACTCCGACACCCTCGTCGCCGTGACCTTCGCCGACGGCGTGGACCCGGCCGACGGCAAGGCGGCGGTGGCCCAGGTGGCCGCCCGCTACGGCAACCCCGACGTCCAGACGCGCGACGAGTACGCCGAGTCCTCCGCGGGCGGCATCGACATGATGCTCACCCTGGTGTACGCCCTGCTCGGCCTGGCCGTCCTCATCGCGCTCCTCGGCATCGCCAACACCCTGACCCTGGCGATCCACGAGCGCACCCGTGAGCTGGGCCTGCTGCGCGCGGTGGGCCAGACCAGGGCCCAGCTCCGCGCGATGGTCCGCTGGGAGTCGGTGCTGGTCGCCGCCTTCGGCACGACCGGCGGCCTGGGCCTCGGGGCGTTCCTCGGCTGGATCCTGGTCAGGGCCTCCGACGGCGCGAGCGACAGCTCCTTCGTCTTCGCCCTGCCACCCCTGCGACTGGCGGTGGTCCTCCTCGTGGGCCTGACGTCCGGAGCCCTGGCGGGCCTGCGCCCGGCGGGCCGCGCGGCCCGCCTGAACGTCCTGCGCGCGATCGCGACCGAATGACGGCTCGGTCGCCCGCGGGGCGCCTCAGCCGGTGCCGGGGCCGCGATCGTGCTCAGCCTTGCGGGCCTGCGCGCGTTCGCGGCCTCGACACCGGCGCCCCTCCGGCTCCCTCGCGGCCCACGCGTGGGGACGGGAACCGTCGGTTGGCCCGCCCCCGCTTCAGGCGGGCGCCCGCTCGACCTCGACCCCCACCCCCACGGCCTCCACGTCAACCACCCGCAGGTCCGGTGTGGGAGCGCGTTCAGCGGTGCTCCCCGCCGCGGGCAGCGTGAACCACACCACCTTCCCGGACTCCCCGTCCCGGCGGGCCCCCCAGCTCTCACTCATCGCGGCGATCATGGCCAGCCCCCGCCCGCGGGTGGACAGCTCCGCGGCGTCCTCCACGACGGGGAGCTGGGGATCGTGGTCCCGTACGGACACGGTGAGCCGGTCGAGCAGCAGCTCGATCTCCACGGTGCACATCTTGTCGGGCTGGGCATGGCGGTGGACGTTGGTCAACAGCTCTGTCACACCGAGCGCGGCCCGGTCTATCAGTGGGTCCAGATGCCAGTAGCGCAACTGCGCAGAAAGGATTCTGCGGACCTGGCCGATCCGCGACGGCAGAGCCTGGAGCTCCACCGTGCACTGCCTGCTCGGGTAACTGATCACGGCTGCGACTCCCCGACGTGAGGTCCGGAAGAACACTGAGGACGGATCCAGCAGGGTGCTTGCTGCCAAACGGCCGCCTGCTGTCATGGCCGGCGGGCTGGTTCGCAGCGTTATCGCCGGTAAACCCAGAGTGACGTGAGACCAGCGTGACGCAAGGGGTTCCGCACCGCAACTCGCGCGTAGCTACCCGCGTCCCGCCGCCCGCCGTACGGCTTCGATGAACCGGCGCGCCGCGGGCGGCCCCGGCTCACCCGACGAGGGATCCCGCCCGCCCAGCGTCAGCCGATAGCGCGTGCCGTCGAGGTCGGCGAGCGCCCGGTCGGCGGAGGCGAACCACGGCTTCGACGCCCGCACCGCCCGCACCGGCGCGCTGTCGATCTCGCTGCCGTAACTGGTCAGCAACTCCACCCTCCCGTCGCTGATCCGCACCTGTCCGGCCCGGGTGAGTGAGCGCAGGCCCTTGCCGATCCGCACGCCCATGGCCGTGAACTCCGGCTCCGCCATGCCCTGCCGCCCCTCGCCACGCCTTCCACCGTGCCGCTCCCGCGCGGTCGTGCCCCGCGTCGTCCTGACCCGGTGCAGTCTGCCTGCCACCCGGAGTGAACACCAGTACGCGTGACGGCCAGGAGTCGCACCACCCGAAGCACTCGTCCGAATGCGCCCCCGTCCGCCCCCGCGCCACGCCCGGCCCGCCCCCTCCTGCCCCAGCGTGCCTTTGAGCCTCCCAAAGATGCGTTTATGCAGGTGAGAAGGTGTGCGGACGGTGCCTATCATCGACCCACCGGCCGCGCGACGCGCCGTCGGCGCGCAGCCCTAAGGAGCCCCGCCGTGACCACCCCCCAGCAGATCCGCCCCGCCGGGACCCCCAGCCCGCACCCCGGGGCCGGCCCCGGCCGCACCCTGGACGTCGACCGGTCCGACACCGCCTACCGCACCTGGCTGAAAGAAGCCGTCCGCAAGGTGCAGGCGGACGCCAACCGGTCCGCCGACACACACCTGCTGCGCTTCCCGCTGCCCGAGCACTGGGGCATCGACCTCTACCTCAAGGACGAGTCGACCCACCCGACCGGCAGCCTCAAGCACCGCCTCGCCCGTTCCCTCTTCCTCTACGGCCTGTGCAACGGCTGGATCCGCCCCGGACGCCCCGTGATCGAGGCGTCCAGCGGCTCCACGGCCGTCTCCGAGGCGTACTTCGCCAAGCTGATCGGCGTGCCCTTCATCGCCGTCATGCCGCGCACCACGAGCGCCGAGAAGTGCCGTCTGATCGAGTTCCACGGCGGCCGCTGCCACTTCGTGGACGACTCCCGGAAGATGTACGAGGAGTCGGCGCGCCTCGCCAGCGAGACCGGTGGCCACTACATGGACCAGTTCACCTACGCGGAACGGGCCACGGACTGGCGCGGCAACAACAACATCGCCGAGTCGATCTTCCGCCAACTGCGCCTGGAGCGCTATCCCGAGCCCGCCTGGATCGTCGCCACGGCGGGTACCGGCGGCACCTCCGCGACGATCGCCCGCTACGTCCACTACTTCCAGGCCGACACCCGGATCTGCGTCGCCGACCCGGAGAACTCCTGCTTCTTCGAGGGCTGGACCACCGGCGACCCGGCCGTCACCTGCGACAGCGGCTCCCGGATCGAGGGCATCGGCCGCCCCCGTATGGAACCGAGCTTCGTGCCGGGTGCCGTGGACCGGATGATGAAGGTGCCGGACGCCGCGAGCGTCGCCGCCGTCCGGGCGTTGGAGCGGGCCATCGGCCGCAAGGCGGGCGCCTCGACGGGCACGGGCCTGTGGAGCGCGCTGAAGATCGTCGCCGAGATGGTGGCCCAGGGCCGTACCGGCAGCGTGGTGACCCTGCTGTGCGACCCGGGCGACCGCTACCTCGACAAGTACTACTCGGACGCGTGGCTGGCCGGACAGGGCCTGGACATCACCCCGTACGCGACGGCCATCGACTCACTGCTGACGACGGGGGAGTGGCGGACCTGAGCCAGCGACCGCCGCGACCAGCCCAGCTGCCACCGCCTACCCTCCGGCCCGCACCTCCAGGGCCCGCACCGCGTCCCTGAACGCCCGCCCCAGCCCCCCACGGGCCAGCCGCAGCACCCCCCGGAACGGCGCCGGACCATCGGCCGTGAACGTCCACCGCACCCGCGTACGCCCGGCACCGCCCCCCACCGGCGTCAGCCGCCACTCCTCCACCAGCGCCCGGACGCCCGGCAGGTTGGTGACGTCGACCCGGTAGGCGTACACCTCGGGCGCCTTCGCCGCGAGCACCCTCTCCCGGAACCGGGTCCCGCCGACGAGCCGCACGTCGCGTCCGGCGCCGTCGTCGACGACCCGCGCCGAGCGCACCCCCGGGAACCAGTCGGGCCAGCCCGCCACGTCCTCGGCGAGCACGCGGTACACCGCCCCGGGCTCGGCCGCGACCTCCTGGGCGAAGACCAGCCGGACCGGGGCGTGGGCGACGAAGTCGAGCCCCACCGGACGCAGTCGCCGAGCAGCCATGGACGCAACCCCTCCGTGCGGCAGCGCGGTTCAGGCAGCGCTCACCGTAGTCGTCGAGCCGTCAGATGTCAGTGCCGCGCCGCTCACTCCCCGGCGTCGGCGGCCATGTCGGCGTCAGCCGCCCCCGCACCGGCCACCACCAGCCGTCGTACCTGCTCCTCGATCCCCGCCCGCGCCGCGCCGGGCAGCCCGGCGTCGGTGACCCAGGTGTCCACCTGGTCCAGCGCCGCGAAGGAACTGAGGCCCACCGTGCCCCACTTGGTGTGGTCGGCGACCACCACGACCCGGCGCGCGGAGTGCACCAGCCGCCGGTTGGTCTCGGCCTCCGCGAGGTTCGGCGTCGACAGCCCGGCCTCCTCCGATATCCCGTGCACGCCGAGGAACAGCACGTCGAAGTGGAGGGACGCGATCGCCTGGTCGGCCACCGGTCCCACCAGCGAGTCCGACGGGGTGCGCACCCCACCGGTCAGCACCACCGTGGCGGCGCCCTGCCGGGGCCCCGAGGTGCGCTGCGCCGCGTGGAAGACGTCGGCCACCCGCACCGAGTTGGTGACGACGGTCAGGTCGGGGACGTCGACCAGCCGGTGCGCCAGCGCGTAGGTCGTCGTACCGCCGGACAGCGCGATCGCCGCGCCCGGGGTGACCAGGTCGGCGGCGGCCCGCGCGATGTCCTCCTTGGCGGTCAGCTCCAGGGCGGACTTGGCCTCGAAACCCGGTTCGTGGGTGCTGGCCTCGGTGACCGGCACCGCGCCGCCGTGCACCTTCTCCAGGACTCCCTGCCGGGCGAGCGCGTCGAGGTCGCGGCGGACCGTCATGTCCGACACCCCGAGCTTGCGGGTCAGCTCGTTGACCCGGACGCCGCCGCGGCGCCGTACCTCGTCCAGGATCAGGGCGCGCCGCTGCTCCGCGAGGAGGTTCTGATTCTCGCTCACGTACGCTCCGGTCCTTTCGCCTCAAGCCGTCCGACACGCCGTCCGCACCCGCTCCGACCAGGGCCTGTCGCTTGGATCATGCCGCAGACGCGGGGTCTGGTGCGCGCGTCTGCGGCGTCGTCGTCAGTCGCCGACGCTCCGCGTCGACTCCTTCCTCCGCCGCGCAGCCGCACGCGCCAGACCCCGCTCACCGGCGCTGCCCGGGCACCGCCGATGCCCTGCGACCTGCTCCGAACGACAGGTCTTGGGACAGACGTGCCGTTCCGGGCGCGTGGCCGTCCCATCCTCGCACGGGTGGTGGCTGGTCGCGCCACCGGCCGTACCGTCGCGCACATGTCATTTGCGTCTCATCCTTGGTACGGCTGTCACACGGATCGGGGAGATTCCGTGACAACGCGTGCGCGCGGGCGGGCCGGGGCGGGATCCTGAGGCCCGCACCGACACCAGCCGACGGCGCGTCACGGGGGACGGAACAGTGGAACGGGCCCAGGAGAGCAGTCACGACGGCATCCTCGCGGGGAGCGGCGGGGCGGCCCGCCCGGCCGAACGGCCGGAGGAGGCACTGGAGCTACTGGTCCACGGGGTGGGCGGAACCACCCCGGAGGAGATGTTGAACGATCCGCGCACGGTGCGGATCGCGGGCGACGACACCGCCGCCGTCTTCCGGCGCGCCGCGGACACCGAGGAGGCCGACACGCCCGCCGGCCGGTCCCGGTCCCGGCCGGTCCCGGAGGCGTACGTCTGGTGCAACCTCACCTCGGGCAACGGCTCCCGCGCGCTGTGGCTGTTGCTCCTGCCGTTCATGGTGGTCAACCTCGCGCACTGGATGCGGCCCAGCGTCCCGGACCGGCAGATCCGCGCGGTGCGGCTGTACGGCGCGCTGGTCCGGCTGGTCGGGCTGACCCTGACCGTGCTGCTGGTCGCGGCGGCCTGCGAGGTCGCCCTCGACCTGACCGCATGGCAGTGCGCGGGCACGCGCGCGTGCGCCGCGGACCACTCCTGGCTTGGCTTCCTGTCCCCGGGCGGGTCGGGCGGCGGCTGGTGGAGCGCCCCCGGCAGGCGGCTCGCGCTCGCCTCCGTGGTCCCGCTCGCCCTGACCGCCCTGCTCTGGTACCTCTCGCGCCGCACCTGGAACGCGTACGAGTCCCAGCCGCCGCTGGACCGCGGCACCGAGCAGCCGACCGGCGGCAGCGCGCTGGCCCAGCCCGGCTTCTGGTACGGGCGCCGTCTGGTGGCCCGGCTGCGCGCCGCGCACACCGCGGCGGGCCTGCTGACGGTGGCCGCGGGGGTCGGTCTCGCCGCCGCCCGCGAGGACCGCGCGCCCGGCGGTCCGGCCGTCCTCGACACACTGGGCCGGGTGCTGTCCGTGGCCCTGGCGGCCGGTGCGGTGACCGTGGTCTGGGTGGTCTGCCGCCGTGGCGGCACGGACCGGCGCGTCGACCTCGACCTCGACGGCCGTCTGGTGCGGTGGCTGCCGCTCGGGTCGCTGGTCCTGCTCGGCGCCACCCTGGTGTACGCGGGCTGGGAGCGGCCGGGCTGGGAGTCGCGGGGCAGGCTGCACGGCGACGCGCCGTTCGGCGGCCTCGCGGTCACACACGCGGCGCTGGTCGTCGTACTCGCCGTCGTCGCCCATCTGCTGCACCGCTCCCTGCCCGACGCGCGCGCCGCGATGCGCGGCCTCGGCGGGCCCGCCGTCGCGCTGCTGGCGTGCGCGCTCGGCGGGGTGATGGCGGGCGGTGTCGCCCAGCGGGTCGCGGACTGGCTGGACGGCACGGGCACCTCCATCGACGGCCCGCCCGTACTGCTGACCTGGCAGGCGTCCGTGATCCCGCCGCTGCTGATGATCCTGCTGGCGCTCTGCCTCTGGCTCGTGCGGCGCACCCTGCGGCGCGCCCGCGCGGAGCGCGCGGCGGTGGAGCGGGACTACCCCGACGAGGCCCGGGACGCGGAC
Source organism: Streptomyces sp. NPDC006997 (assembly GCF_040635175.1). Lineage (NCBI taxonomy): Bacteria > Bacillati > Actinomycetota > Actinomycetes > Kitasatosporales > Streptomycetaceae > Streptomyces > Streptomyces sp. NPDC006997. The sequence continues at coordinate 14,622 of NZ_JBEYHH010000015.1, read as the reverse complement.
CGCACCGCGGCCATCGCCCGCACCCGCGCCCTGGCCGGGCTCACCGACGCGGCGCCGCTGCTGATCGCCGTCACCACCACCGTCACCCTGCTCCTCGGCACCGCCGCGGTCCTCGGCGCCTTCACCACCGGCGAGGCACCCGGACCGGCCGCGCGGGACGCCCACCCGTTCGTCCAGGGCGCCGCCGAGACCGCGCAGGCGCTGGGCTCCTGGCTGATAGGGCTCGGGTTCATACTGTTCGTCACCTGGGGCAGGCGCGCCTACAAGGACGCCTCCGCGCGGCGCACCATCGGCATCCTGTGGGACGTCGGCACCTTCTGGCCCCGCGCCGCGCACCCGTTCGCGCCTCCCTGCTACGCCGAGCGGGCCGTACCGGACCTGACCTGGCGGATCGACACCTGGACCCGCGCCACGGGCGGACGGCTGGTCATCTCCGGCCACTCCCAGGGCAGCGTCCTCGCCGCCGCCACGGCCTGGCAGCTGCCGTCCGGGGTGCGCGGCCGGGTCGCCCTGCTCACGTACGGCTCACCGCTGGAGCGGCTCTACGGACGCTGGTTCCCGGCCCACTTCGGTCCTGAGGCGCTCACCGCGCTGCACCAGGACGTGGACTGCTGGCGCAACCTGTACCGGCTCACCGACCCGATCGGTGGCCCGGTCCGGCTGCCCGACGGCGGCGGTGGGCCCGACGTGGACTGCGCGCCCCTGAAGGACCCCCTCGCGCACGGCCGTACCGTCCGTCACCCGCTGCCCGCGCCCGTCCTCGGCCACTCCGACTACCAGGCGGACCCGGCGTTCGCCGGGGAGCGCGAGCGGCTCCTCGCCCGGCTGCGCCCGGAGGTGCCCGCGCCCCGGCCGGAGACGCGGGCGTAGGGCCAGCGCGGTCACGGCAGTTCCGGAAGGTCCTCCGGGTACAGCAGGGTCAGGACGTCCGTGCTGGGCTCGTCCACCTGGGCGACCCGGCTGGCGTGCCGCTCCACCATGGCCTCGAAGGTCTGCCGCGCCGTACGGCCGTTGCCGAACGCCGGGCCCTTCGGGAGCTCGCCGAAGTACGTGAGCAGGGCCTGGTCGGCGCCCGGCGCCAGCAGGTACTCGTGCTCCTCGGCCTGCTGTTCGACGATCCGCAGCAGCTCCTCGGGGCCGTAGTCGCTGAAGGTGATGGTGCGGGAGAAGCGGGAGGCGACGCCGGGGTTGACGGAGAGGAAGCGCTCCATCTCGGCCGTGTAGCCCGCGACGATCACCACGACGGCGTCCCGGTGGTCCTCCATCAGCTTCACCAGGGTGTCGATGGCCTCCTTGCCGAAGTCGCGGCCCGCGTCCTCCGGGGACAGCGCGTACGCCTCGTCGATGAACAGCACCCCGCCGCGCGCCCGTTCGAACGCCTCCTGGGTGCGGATCGCGGTGGAGCCGATGTGCTCGCCGACCAGGTCGACCCGGGACACCTCCACCAGGTGGCCGCGCTCCAGCACCCCGAGGGAGGCGAGGATCTCACCGTAGAGCCGGGCGACCGTGGTCTTGCCGGTGCCGGGGGAGCCGGTGAAGACCAGGTGGCGCTTGACGGACGCCGCCTTGAGCCCGGCCTGCTGACGGCGGCGGCCCACCTCGATCATGTCGGTGAGGGCGCGCACCTCCCGCTTGACGCTGTCCAGGCCGACCAGCGCGTCGAGTTCGCCGAGCACCGCCTTGGAGGTGCGCGTCGGCCGCGCGGGCTCCTCGGGCGCGGCGGGCGGCGCCGGTTCGGCGGTCCGCTGCCCGGGGATCGCGCCCAGCAGCCCCGGGGACCGGTCGGTCGTCTGCTGGGCCGTCTGGAGCGTCGGAGACGGCCGTACGCCGCCGCTCTCGTCGCTGGTGCAGTCCTCGACGACCGGGCCGGTGCCGGGGGCGGCGTCCGGACCGGCCTCCGCGAACTCGTACCCCCCGCGCGCGCAGCGCTCCGTGCGGCAGCGCCGCAGCGTCGTACGGCAGCCGTCGAGGACGTGGAAGCCGTAGCCGCCGCTGCCGGTGACCTTGCAGTGCTCGAAGGTGCCCCGGCCGCCCGCCGAGACGTAGAAGCCCGCCTCCGCGGGCGAGTCGACGGTGCACCGCTCGATGACCGGGTCGGCGCCCTTGGTGACGATCACGCCGGTCTGGGTGCCGTCCAGGGCGCAGTTGTTGAGGGTGCCGCCGCTGCCGTGGTCGCGGAACCAGGCGCCGGTCGCGGCGTCCCGGATGCGGCAGTCGTCGAGCTGCGCGGTCGCCCCGTCGCTCACCGACACGGCGGTGTTGCGTACCTGGGTCAGATCGCTGTCGACGACGTCCGCGCGTGAGCCGCGGTCGAGGACGAACAGCGCGTCCGGCACGTCGTGGACCCGGCAGGAGTCGAGGACCGCGGTGGCGCCGTCGCTGACCCACACGGCCGGGTAGTCGCCGGTGCTGTCGAAGATCTCGCACTGGTTGGCGTCCACGCGGGTGCCCGGGTCCCACACCGACAGGCCGTTGCGGCCGAACCGGCACACGCTGGACCGGGTCAGCGTCAGCACGGCGCGGGAGCGCAGGTCGACCGCGTTCTCCGGGATGTCGTGGATGCGGCAGTCGGCGAGGGTGAGCACGGCGTCGGTGTCGAGGGTGACGCCGTCGGCGGTGGTGCGGTGGACGTCGCAGTCGGTGAGGTGGGCGGTGGCCCGGCCGGTGATCTGCACACCGCTGCCGCGCACCTCGTACACCTCGCAGCCGACGGCCTCCAGCGCGCTGTTCTCGCCGGTCGCGGTGAGGCCGGCGCCGGAGGCGTGGTGCACCCGGCAGCGCTCCAGGCGCGGGTGGGCGCCGCCGCGCACCGCGACGCCGGACTGCCCGGCCGCGACGACCTCGCAGTCCTCGAAGACGCCGCCCCCGCCGTCGACCACGGCGATGCCGACGCCCGCCGGGTTGTCGACGGTGCAACGGCGCACGGTGGGCCGGGCGCCGTCGCGGACCTCTATCCCGGCGGCGGATCGGGTGACGACCCGGATGTCCGTCAGCTCCGGGGTGCCCTCCTCCACCAGCAGGGCGGGCGCCGTCGCGTCCTGACCCTCGATGTGCAGGTCCTGGACGAGGGCCGAGGCGCGCACGGTCAGCGGCACGCCGTCGACGGGCGCGATGCGCACCGAGCCGGGGGAGCCCTCCGGGCCGCGCAGGGTCACCGCCCGCTGGACGACGAGGTTCTCCCGGTAGGTGCCGGGGGCGACGGTGAGGACGTCACCGTCGGCCGCGGCATCGAGGGCGGCTGCCAGTGACGCGTACTCACCCGTGCGGCGCCGCCACCGCGATGTGCCGGTGTGCGTCACCTGGACCGTGCCCTGTGCCATGGCGTTGCTGTGCCCCCACCTCGTCGTACGCGGGTCGATGCCGATGAAGTCCGGCCGGTCCACCGTAGCGTGCGCGCGGACGACGGGTGACCAGAGGCGTGATGCCGCTGACACCACCCGGCCCGGCACCCCTAACTCCCGGTGCCGGTCCTGCCCCAGTCCGGGCCGGCCTGCTCCCAGGCACGGTCCAGGCGGGCGTGTCTGCGGCGGACCATCCGCCACAGGACCAGCCGTCTGACGCACTCGACCAGACAGGCCGTCAGCAGCGCGGCGCCGAACCCGGCGAGGACCGCGTGCGTGGTGGCCGTCCCGGGGGCCAGCGGGCGGGCCGCCGGGCGGCCCCGGTCGTCGGTCCAGAGGCGGAACCGGTCGCCGGGCCCGGGGTCGTCGAGGCGGGCGATGACCGGGCCGCGCCGTGCGGTGCCGTCCGCGGCGGTCCAGTCGGCGAGGACACGGCTGCGCAGGTCCCTGGCGGGGGTCTCCGGGTCGGCTGCCAGGGCGCCGTCGGCGAGCTTGCGGACGACGGTGGCCGTCACCTCGTGCCGCTGGGCGCGCTGTTCGCGCACGGCCCGCTGGAGCGCGCTCTCGGCGGCGGAGCCGAGCAGGAGGCCGATCAGCGGCGCGGCGACGACGATCAGCAGCAGGGTGGCCAGCGCCATCCAGGACTCGACCAGGTCGGTCGTGCGGCGCAGCGGGTTGTGCCGCCACCGCCAGAGCCCGCCGATCGCTCGCACCGTCCGGCACCCCCGTCCCCTTCGGCCTGGCCCGCCCGTCCCGGTCCCCTCACAGACTGCTCACGAGACCTCAACGAGCGGGCGCCGCACAGGGGTTCCCGCGGACGGCGTACGGGTGTGTGTCTGGCCGGCATCCGCCGGTCAGCGCGGTGCGGGCCGCCTGCGGGCCGCCGTCCACGGCGTGGCTCGGACAGAACAGCCAGGGCGTGCCAGGCGTCGGGCGGCAGGCGGGACTTCCGCGATCCACCTAGGCGAGGACCCGCACCGGGTCACCGACCCGGATGGTGCCGCCGGACTGGGGTACGAGGTTCTGGCCGAAGACCAGTCCGTCCTTGAGGCGGCGGTGCCGTCCCAGGGTGTGCAGCGGCTCCCGGCCCCGTTCCGCGGTGCCCTGGTCGGTGGTGGTGACGACGCACCGCCCGCAGGCCCGCGGGATCCGGAAGGTGACCTCGCCGATGGCGACGCGCGACCAGCCGTCCTCGGCCCAGGGGTCGGTGCCCGTGACGACCACGTTGGGCCGGAAGCGGTTCATGGGCAGCGGCCCCTCGGCGGCGTACGGGCCCTCCGCGATCAGGGAGTTGAGGGCGTCCAGGGACGCGGCCGAGGCGAGCAGCAGGGGGTAGCCGTCGGCGAAGGAGACGGTCTCGCCGGGCAGCGCGTACTCGGGGTCGACGGGCCTGCGGCTGGCCGGGTCGTCCATGTGCACCAGCCGGACGTCGGCGTCGAGGTAGGCGCTGCACCAGGCGTGCGCGGCGGGATCGCCCGGCACCCCCTCCACCTTGGTGCCGAAGACGTCCACCAGCACCGTGTCGCCCGGTGCGGGCACGGGCACGGTCAGCGGCGCGGCGCCGGGCGCGGACAGCCGTACGCCGCCGTCGGGCAGGAGCCCGGCGGCGGCGAGCGCCAGGCGCGGCTGCTGGCGCTGGGTGACGATCTTCCCCCCGTCGTCGACCAGCACCCAGCGCCGGTCTCCGGCCAGCCCCCAGGGCTCCACCACGGCCTCCTGACGCGGCAGCGCCCGGAACGCCTTGACCGGATGCACGTGGATCGAATGCAGTTGCGGCTTCCCCATGGCGTCATCGTGCCAGGTGACGCCTACCGCGCGCGCGGAGTTGTCAGTAGCCGCGGTACTGCTGCTGGTTGTACGGGTCCTGGTACGGCGCCGGGGCGGGCCGGGGGGCCGCGGGGCGCATCGCCTCGTAACCCGTGCCGTACGGGGCGGCGGGCCGGGGCTGCTGCGGCTGCGGGCCGGGGTATCCGCGCGGGGCGGTCGCCTGCTGCGGGATGTACGCGGCGGGCGCCTGCTGGAACGGGGCGGGCTGCGCGGCCTGCGGGTAGCCGTACGCCGTGGGATGGGGGGACGGGGCCGCCGGAAGGGCGGGCAGCGACGACGGCAGCGCGGGCAGATGGTGGTTGCCCGGGGCGTCGTATGGCGCGGGAACCCGGATCGGGGCGATCTGCGGGGTGCCCCGCTCGGCGACGAGCGAGTCGTAGATCGGGGTGTCCGGGAAGGAGGCGGAGTAGTAGCCGCCACCATAAGTGGAGCGGGGGGAGGTCATGGCACATAAGTTAAGCCCACGATGTGCTGGTTGGGGAGACCGATAAGAGGGTTGTTTTCCGTGTCCGCGGTGACCTCGTGTCCCCAATGCGAGCGAACTTGGCAAAAAGGGGCAACAAGCAGCCTCTGAGTCGTGTAAAAGCTCAGCTCCTGGCGGGTTACCGGCGGTTGACCCGCCGTGTCCGCGCCCCGCCCGATGGGACTTCGGCGCCCTGGGCCATAGGTTGGGCGCGTGAAGGACCCGAAGGACGGGACGGCCGGGTGCTGCCTGGCGTGACGACACGTGATGGGGGCGGACATGTCAATGCCTAAGGGATCGAACGCGCCGGTGCCGACGGCGGCGCTGCGAGTCGAGGTGGGATGGCGCCCCGGGCCGGGCGTCCCCGACGCGGACGCCTCCGCCCTGCTCCTCACGGGGGGCAAGGTCCGCTCCGACGCCGACTTCGTCTTCTACAACCAGCCCGCGCACTCCTCCGGCGCGATCCGCTACGAGGGCAAGCAGAACTCCGGCGGGCGGGTCACCGACACCCTCCTCGTCGACCTCACGCGCGTGGAACCGGCCGTCGACCGGGTGGTGCTGGCCGCCTCTGCGGACGGGGGCAGCTTCGGCCAGGTGCCGGACCTCTCCATCGACGTCCGGGACGGCCAGGGCACCTCCGTCGCGCGGTTCGACAGCACCGGCGCCACGGTCGAGACCGCGTTCGTGCTCGGCGAGTTCTACCGCCGCCAGGGCGCCTGGAAGTTCCGCGCCGTCGGCCAGGGCTACAGCAGCGGCCTGGAGGGCCTCGCGACCGACTTCGGCATCACGGTGGACGAGCCCCAGCACACCGCCGCGCCCCCGGCCGCCGCCCCGGCGCCGCCCGTCGCCCCGCCGGTCACTATGACCCCGCCCACCATGCCCCCGCCGCCGGTGCCCCCGACGGCCCCCACCATCACCCCGCCGGTCGGCTCGCCCCCGCCGCAGACGCCGCCCGCCCCGGTGCGGCTGACCAAGGTGACGCTCACCAAGGCGGCCCCCTCGGTGTCGCTGACCAAGCAGGGCGGCACCACGGGCTCGATGCGGGTCAACCTCAACTGGGAGGTGCGCAAGCAGTTCTCCGGATGGGGCAGCAAGCTGGGCCGGGCCGTCGCCAACCACTCCGACCTCGACCTCGACCTGTGCGCCCTGTTCGAACTCAGCGACGGCAGCAAGGGCGTCGTGCAGGCCCTCGGCAACGCCTTCGGCTCGCTGGACCGACCCCCCTTCATCCACCTCGACGGCGACGACCGCACCGGCGCCGTGTCCACCGGCGAGAACCTCACCGTCAACCTGGACCGCACGCAGTACTTCCGGCGCATCCTCATCTTCGTCACCATCTACGAGGGCGCCCGCTCCTTCGCCGACCTGCACGCCACCGTCACCCTCACCCCGCAGCACGGCGCGCCCATCGACTTCTCCCTCGACGAGTGCACCGTGCCGTCCCCGGTGTGCGCGCTGGCCCTCATCACCAACAACGGCGGCGACCTGGTCGTCCAGCGCGAGGCCCGCTACCTGGTCCCCGAGCGCGGTGTCAGCCCGCAGCGGACCGTCGACTACGCCTACGGCTGGGGCATGAACTGGACCCCCGGCAGGAAGTGAGTCAGCACTCGTCGGCGACCGTCTCCGGGCGCGCGTAGGTGCGGCCCTTCCAGGCCGCACCGCGCCCCCGGTAGTGCCGCACCGCCGAGTCGACGGTCATCAGCAGGTACAGCGACGCCGTGAACGGCAGCAGCGGCGCGAGCCACGGCGGCTGCCCGTAGTAGCGCAGCATCGGCAGGTACGTGCCCGCCATCACCAGCCACGCCGCCGCGCCCAGCACCGCCGTCACGCCGTCACCCGCGACCAGCCCCGCCGCCAGCGCCATCGGCGGCACCAGGTACACCAGCGCCAGACCCGCGACCGTTCCCACCAGGAGCAGCGGGTTGTGCCGCAGCTGGGCGTAGGCACTGCGCGCGACCATCCGCCACAGGTCCCGCAGCCGCGGGTACGGGCGCACGCTGTCCACCCGGTCGGCCAGCCCCAGCCAGATGTGCCCGCCGCCCCGCTTGACGGCCCGCGCGAGCGCCACGTCGTCGATGACGGCGTGCCGGATCGCGTCCGGGATCCGCGCCCGTTCGGCCGCCTCCGTCCGCAGCAGCACGCATCCTCCCGCGGCGGCCGCCGTCCGGCCGCCCTTCCGGCCGATCCGCCGGAAGGGATACAGCTGCGCGAAGAAGTAGACGAACGCCGGGACGACGAGCCGCTCCCAGCCGCTCGCCACCCGCAGCCGCGCCATCTGCGAGACCAGGTCGAAGCCCCCCGCGCGGGCCGCCGCCACCAGCGAGCGCAGACTGCCCGGCGCGTGCGCGATGTCGGCGTCCGTGAGGAGGAGGTACTCCGGCTCACGCGCGCGTGCCAGGCCGATCCCGTGCCGCACCGCCCACAGCTTGCCGGTCCAGCCCGCGGGCGGCTCACCCGGCGAGCCCACGGTCAGCGGCAGCCCGCCGTGCCGTCGCGCCAGCTCACGCGCGAGGTCACCGGTGCCGTCCGTGCTGCCGTCGTCGACGAGGAAGACCTCCGCCCGCCCCGGGTACTCCTGCGCGAGCAGCGACGGCAGACTCGACGGCAGCACCTCCGCCTCGTCCCGCGCGGGCACCACGACACAGACCGGCGGCCACGCGCCGGGGTCCGGCGCGGGCGGCAGCCTGACGTCCGTACGCCAGAAGAAGCCCTGACCGAGCAGCAGCCACAGCCAGGCGGCGAGTGATCCGGCGGCGATCCACATCAAGGCGGTCATCCGCGCAGTGTCCCCCACCCGACCGGCCGGGCGGGGCACATCGTCTATCGTGGCCGGGTGAAGATCGCGCTCATGGACTCCGGAATCGGACTGCTGGCGGCCACCGCAGCGGTACGGCGCCTCCGCCCCGACGCGGATCTCGTGCTCTCCCTCGACCCCGACGGGATGCCCTGGGGCCCCCGCACCCCGCAGGACCTCACCGACCGCGCCCTGGCCGTCGCCGAGGCCGCCGCCGCGCACGGCCCGGACGCCCTCATCGTCGGCTGCAACACCGCGACCGTGCACGCCCTGCCCACCCTGCGGGCCCGCCTCGAACCCGGGCTGCCGGTCATCGGCACCGTCCCGGCGATCAAGCCGGCCGCCGCCGGTGGCGGCCCCGTCGCCATCTGGGCCACCCCAGCCACCACCGGCAGCCCTTACCAGCGCGGTCTCATCGAGGACTTCGCCGACGGCGTGCCCGTCACCGAGGTGCCGTGCTGGGGCCTCGCCGAGGCCGTCGAGCACGCCGACCAGAGCGCCATCGACGCCGCCGTGGCCGCCGCCGCGGAGCTGACCCCGCGCGAGGTGACGACCGTCGTCCTGGGCTGCACCCACTACGAACTGGTCGCCGACCGCATCCGGACCGCCGTGCGGCGCCCCGGCCACCCGCCGCTCGTGCTGCACGGCTCGGCCGGGGCGGTCGCCGCGCAGGCGCTGCGCAGGCTCGGCGAGTCCGCCACACCGCTGGCGGCGGCGCCGGGCTCCGTGACCGTCCTGCTCAGCGGACGCCCGGGCCCCCTGCCCGCCGCCGCGCTCGCCTACCCGGAGGGCCGTCTCCTCCAGGCCGCCAGCCCCGTCCGGTGAGCGGGGGCCGACCGGCCTGATCACCGTGTGCGACGGGTACGCGCGCACCGGAACATGAGTAGTCTCGGATTCATGAGGGACCACCCCCACGGCAGCCACACGCCGTACCCCGAGGTGTGGACCGGCCGGGCCACGAACCGGATCCAGTGGCTGTTGGCCCTGCTCGGCGCGGCCTGTATGGCGCTCGGCATCGAACTCGCCGTCGACTCCGCCTGGACGTCCGGCATCCTCCCCCTGGCGATGGCCGTCGTCGGCTGTATCGCCGCCGGGTTGCTGGTCCTGTTCGGCACCCTCGCCTTCGTGCACGTCGCCCTGCGGGTGGACCGGGAGGCCCTGGAGGTGCGCTGCGGCCACATCGGCGTACCGCGCCGCCGCATCCCGCTCTCCCGGGTCGTCGACGCCGAGTTCATCGCCCATGTCACGCCCCGGCACTGGGGCGGCTGGGGCTACCGGTGGCGGCCCGAGAAGGGCACCGCCGTCGTCGTACGCCGCGGCGAGGGCCTGCTGCTGCGGCTGTGGGACGGCCATACGTTCACGATCACCGTCGACGACGCCGAGGCCGCCGTGCGCGTCATCCGCGCCCGCCTGCGGCCCACGGCGCCGGGAACGCCGGGACCGGCGGCGCACTGATCACGTCAGCCGGGCCGCGACGCCGTCCGGGTCGTGCGCCAGCGGGCGGGCGGTGGCCAGCCCGGCGAGCAGGCCAGCGCCCGCGGTCACCGTGGTGAAGCTCAGCGCGTTGCCCACCGAGGCGACCACCGCGAGCGCCGTCAGGGCCGCGCCCGCCGTGAGGGCGACCGGCGCGGGGCGGGCGGTACGCCACAGGGCGAGCAGCATCCAGCAGTACACCGCCGCGAGCAGCAGGACGCCGACGACCCCCTGCTCGGACGCCAACTGGAGCGGCGCCGAGTGCGGTCTGCCGTCGGACAGCGGCGACCGCGCCGCCGTGGGGCTCAGCTCCCCGAACCGGCCGGGTCCGACGCCGAGCCCGGCGTCCCCGCGCGCCAACGTCAGCGCGTCGTGCCACAGCTCCACGCGGTGCGCGGTCAGCTGACCCTCCAGGGCCACCGTGAGCCCGTCCGGCAGCGCCCGTCCGGCCACCGCCCAGATCACGCCGGTCGTCAGCGCCGCCACCAGCGCGAGAACGGTCAGCCCCACCCCGCGCCCGCGCGTCCGGCCCGCGGCGAGGGAGCAGAGCAGCACCGCGGCGCAGGCGGTCACCCCGATGGCGGAACCGAGCACGACCGCGGTCAGCGCGATCCCGGCGGCCAGCAGCCGCAGGGTCAGCCGCGCGGCAGGGGCGGCGGCGGCCCAGGCCGCGCAGCAGGCGGCGCCGGTGGCCAGCGCGAGCAGGGCGGCGACGGCGCCGGAGTGACCGAGCGGCGCGTCGGGGCGCGCCCCCGGGCCGAGCCGGGGGAGGGCCACGGCCAGCGCCAGCCCGGCCACGGCCCCGACGCCGGGCGCCGCCACCGGCAGCACCGCACCGGCGATCCGCCCCGCCGCGTGCCCCGCCGCCACCGCGAGCACCGCGAGGAGTACCCCCTCGGGACGGCCCCCGTGCACGGCGGCCGAGACCACCGCCCACACGGCGCACCCCGTCAGGACGACGGCCCCCGCCGCGTCGGAGGCACTGCGTCTTTCCCCCGCGGCGTCCGGACCGGCCAACGACGTCATCCCCGTGGAACCCACCCCGTGCCCCCCGCGCCCCGGCCGCCCCCGCGGCCCGTGATCGCCCCGCCGCCGCGGGTGTGGTGCCCGGGCGTGCGGCGAAGGCTCCGGCTCACCGTAACGGCTGGTGGGCGTTTTGGGGATGACCTGGAGCGAGGTCGCGCGGAAACGATCAGGCAGCCTGCGGGAGGGCCCCGCGGACCGCACTTGTCGGCGGCGCGGTCACCCGCCGTACACTCCCGGGGTGACCGTCACCGCAACCTCCGTGGGCCCGTCGGACCAGGCACAGCCCGGGACGGCGCCCCGGCCGCGGGCCGCCCGGCTGCTGCGTCTCGTCCCGGCCGCCGCCGCGGCGCTCTCCGGAGTGCTGCTCTACGTCAGCTTCCCGCCGCGCACCCTGTGGTGGCTGGCCCCGCTCGCCTTCGCCGTCCTCGGCCGGGTGCTGCGCGGCCGGAGCTGGAAGGCGGGCCTGGGCCTCGGCTACCTCTTCGGCCTCGGCTTCCTGCTGCCGCTGCTGGTGTGGACCGGCGTCGAGGTCGGCCCCGGGCCGTGGCTGGCCCTGGTCGTCATCGAGGCGGTCTTCGTCGCGCTGGTCGGCGCGGGGATCGCGGCGGTGTCGCGGCTGCCCGGCTGGCCGCTGTGGGCGGCGGCGGTGTGGACCGCGGGCGAGGCGGCACGCGCGCGTGTCCCCTTCAACGGCTTCCCCTGGGGCAAGATCGCCTTCGGCCAGGCCGACGGTGTCTTCCTGCCGCTCGCCGCGGTCGGCGGGACCCCGGTGCTGGGCTTCGCGGTCGTCCTGTGCGGCTTCGGCCTCTGCGCGACCGTACGGCTGCTCCTCGAACGGCGCGGCGGTACGGCCGTACGCCGCCCGGTCGTCGCCGTCGCGCTGCTGAGCCTCGCGCTGCCGGTGGCGGCGGCGCTCGCCGCGCGCCCGCTCGTCAGCGACCAGGCCGAGGACGGCACCGTCACGGTCGCGCTGATCCAGGGCAACGTGCCCCGCGCGGGACTGGGCTTCAACGACCAGCGCCGGGCTGTCCTCGACTACCACGCGCGGGAGACCGAGCGGCTCGCCGCCGAGGTCCGCGCGGGCAAGGTGAAGCAGCCCGACTTCGTGCTGTGGCCGGAGAACTCCTCCGACATCGACCCCTTCGCCAACGCCGACGCGCGTGCCGTCATCGACGGCGCCGCGCGGGCCGTCGGCGCCCCCATCTCGGTGGGTGGCGTGGTCGCGCGGGACGGCGAACTGCTCAACGAGCAGATCCTGTGGGACCCCGACAAGGGCCCCGTCGACACCTACGACAAGCGGCAGATCCAGCCGTTCGGCGAGTACCTGCCGCTGCGCTCGGTCCTCGACGCGATCAACGAGGACTGGACCAGCATGGTCCGCCAGGACTTCAGCCGGGGCAGCGAGCCCGGCGTCTTCACCATGGACGGCGCCCGCGTGGGCCTCGCCACCTGCTACGAGGCCGCCTTCGACTGGGCGGTGCGCGACACCGTCACCGGCGGCGCCCAGATGATCTCCGTACCCAGCAACAACGCCACCTTCGACCGCAGTGAGATGACCTACCAGCAGCTCGCCATGTCCCGGATCCGCGCCGTCGAGCACAGCCGGACCGTCACCGTCCCGGTGACCAGCGGGGTCAGCGCGGTCATCATGCCGGACGGCCGGATCACCCAGCGCACCGGCATGTTCGTCGCCGACTCGCTGGTCCAGGAGGTGCCGTTGCGCTCCTCGAAGACCCCCGCGACCCGGCTGGGCATCCTGCCGGAGATCGCCCTGGTGCTGGTGGCCGCGGGCGGCGTCGGCTGGGCGGTCGGCGCCGGTGTGCGCGGGCGGCGCGCGGGTGACGTGTAGCGGTACGACCGCCGTACGCCCCCGGCGGCGGCCAGGGGCCCCCACGGCGGCCCGTTAGGGTCGGTGCCATGGCAACTCCTGACTTCATCACCACCTTGCGAGCGTCCGCCGGTCACCAGCTCCTGTGGCTCCCCGGAGTCACCGCCGTCGTCTTCGACGACGACGGCAGGGTGCTGCTGAACCGGCGCTCGGACACCCGGAAGTGGGCGGTGATCGGTGGAATCCCGGAGCCCGGCGAGCAGCCCGCGGCCTGCGCCGTGCGGGAGGTCGAGGAGGAGACCGCCGTGCGCTGCGTCGCCGAGCGGGTCGTCGTGGTGCAGGCCCTCAGCCCCGTCACCTACGACAACGGCGACCTCTGCCAGTACATGGACATCACCTTCCGCTGCCGTGCCGTCGGCGGGGCGGCACGTGTCAACGACGACGAGTCGCTGGAGGTCGGCTGGTTCGCGGTGGACGCCCTGCCGGACCTTAACGAGTTCGGCCGACTGCGGATCAAACAGGCCATGTCCGAGGGCCCCACATGGTTCGAGCCCACAAGCCTCCAGTGAAGTATGGGCGCTGACCACATGGGTCGGGGGGTAGGCGCTGCCTAGGGTCGGACCATGAGCCTGTCCCGTGCCCTCCCTGGCGCCCCCGACCCCACACTCGACCTCGGCGGCCGTACCGCCCTCGTCACCGGTGCCGCCGGTGGCATCGGCCGCGCCTGCGCGCTGCGGCTCGCCGCCGCCGGGGCCAAGGTCAGAGCGGTCGACCGCGACGACGCCGGGCTGGCGGCGCTCGCCGAGTCCGCCGCGGGCCTGCCGGGCACCGTCGAACCGCGCCTGCTCGACCTCACCGACCTGGACGCCGCCGAACACGCGGCCGCGGGCACCGACGTCCTGGTCAACAACGCCGGACTGCAACTGGTACGGCCCATAGAGGAGTTCCCGCCCGACGTCTTCCACACCGTGCTCACCGTGATGCTGGAGGCGCCGTTCCGGCTGATCCGCGGCGCCCTGCCGCACATGTACGGGCAGGGCTGGGGCCGCATCGTGAACGTGTCGTCCGTGCACGGGCTGCGCGCCTCGCCGTACAAGTCGGCGTACGTGGCCGCCAAGCACGGCATGGAGGGGCTGTCGAAGACCGCCGCCCTGGAGGGCGCCGCCCACGGCGTCACCTCCAACTGCGTCAACCCCGGCTATGTGCGCACCCCGCTGGTCGAACGGCAGCTCGCCGACCAGGCGAAGGCGCACGGCATCCCCGAGGAGCGGGTGCTCACCGAGGTGCTGCTCCAGGACAGCGCCGTCAAACGGCTCATCGAACCGGAGGAGGTCGCCGAGGCCGTGGCCTACCTGTGCGGGCCGCGGGCGTCCTTCATGACCGGGACCTCCCTCGTCCTCGACGGGGGCTGGACCGCGCACTGACCAGCCGCGGTCCGGGGAGACGGAAGTTGTCCACAGGGCTGACGGGGCGCCCGGGTGATCAGGTAGCTCTTCGGCGTGAACCCCGGACTTCAGGCCGGGGATAGCCGGTCCTCGCACCGGAGCCGCGCAGCGGCGGATTTCGCTGCGTTGTCAGTGGCGTGCACTACGTTGATCACATCAGGTGAAGGGGGGTGTTTTCATGCTGTCCGGTCGTCGCTACCTGCTCGACCTCTCGGCCGAACAAGAGGAGATGTGCGAGGAGTTCGGCAACATCTGCCGGTCGGTGTGGAACACCGGCCTTGAGCAGCGTCGGGAGTACCGGCGGCGCGGGGCGTGGATGAACTACGTGCCGCAGGCGGCCGAGCTGGCTGAGGCCAAGCGCGAGCACGAGTGGCTGAAGGCCGCGCCGTCGCACGTGCTTCAGCAGACGCTGCGGGATCTGGACC